>JADFGI010000060.1 GCA_022567815.1 Nitrospinota bacterium | reverse complement strand
AAGTCGAGGAGTCTTACGTGACTTTTCAAGTAGTCCCTCCAGGCCCTCTTCCTCAATAGCAGATTTAATGTCGTAATAGTAGCGGCGACTAACCCCTAACTTCCGGCAGGCATCGCTGATATTCCCTAACGTTGCACCCAACTCTAGAATGTTCAGCTTTCTTCTGATAACGTATTGGTTCTGAGTCATGGCTTTCTCCTTTAAGGTTAAGGTTCTTCATCGAACTTATCTTAACCGGGAAACCATGACTCTTTCTCGTTCAAGTCATTTCTTGTAAACGCTTTTCTCATCTACTCCATATATACATACCCAACATTTATCTCCTATTGGGCTCATAATCCAAAGGTCGTCAGTTTAAATCTGGCCTCCACTGACAAATAAAACAATGAACGGAATCGTACAAATAGACACTTTCTCCTTCCCCATTGGTTGCCACGATCACTTTCAGTTCGTCCAGAACTTCCTTTAAGGTCAGAATACCTTTCCGCTCCAAGACGTTTATCATAGTTTCCAACTGGTAGGGATTGGATAGGACAAGGTCCAGGGCTTAGTTACCCCTAATCCTGAGTTGGTGCGGTTGGATATTTTTCACTTAACACATTTAATTTTATGCGGGCTTTGTCTTGCAGGGCCTGGTTTTGATTTTGCCTTGAAAGTTTCTCTTCAGAACGGATGTTGAGTATGGCTTTTTGTCCTTGTCCCATTTCATCATAGACTTCTCCTAAAAAATAATGTGCCCGTTCCAGCTTCGGGTTTAATGACAAGGCCTGTTCAAACGCTGCGATGGCTTTTGAATATTGCCCGGAGCGTTGAAGAATAATTCCCAGGCCATAATGCGGCAGGGGCAGTTTTTCATCGAGACTGATAGCTTGTTCGAAGGCTTTTTGTGCCTCCTCAAGGTGCCCCTGCTGGCCGAGGATATTTCCCAGATTATAATGTGCTTCCAACAACTCTGGATTCAGGGCGATGGCCTTTCTAAAATGGGGGACGGCTTCCTCCATGTTTCCTATCCGGTATAGAACATTAGCGAGGTTCAAATAATTTCCATAGGAATTTGAATCTAGTTCCAGGACCTGCCTGTAATAGGCTTGGGCTTCGTTGAGCCTCCCCAACTCCTCCAAGATATTTCCCAATGTGACCACTCCTTCAATGTCGTCCGGATTAATGCTGATGCCTATACGGGAAAAGTGGAGAGCCTCTTCCAGATTCCCCTGATCTGCCAGGGCAGCAGCAAGGCCGCCATAGGTGAGGTAATCGGCGGGGTTGAGTTCCAGTGACCTTCTTAATTCGGAAACGGCAAGGCTCAAATCTCCCTTTATATGGTGAGCTTTTCCAAGATTGTAGAGCGCTTCTGAAAAATTTGGGTCGAGAACCACCACTTTCTGCCATTGGTCAATTGCTTCTTGAGGTTTTCCTTGTCGGTGCATTTCCGTTCCCAGATTGTTGTGGGCTAATGCCGAATCGGGATTTTTTGACAACGTGTCCCGCCAGAGCACTTCCATGTTTTGGTAAATATGTGTTTGCTTCCAGGTCAAGAGGCCCAGTACAAGCAAGATGGATGCGGAAAAGGCAGGCAGGAAATAAGGTGGGACTTTAACCGAGCCGGAAAACCGTGAGGCGGAGTTTGCGAAGACTGTCAACGAAGCTGAAAACAGGGCAATGGGTCCAATACCTGCCAGATATTGAAAATGGTCGGCGGCGAAGGAATATCGCATGTAATAGAAATTGAAAAAACCCAGTACGGGAAACAGGGTTCCGGCGAAAAATAGAATGGCAACCAGTGAAGCTTTCCCAACAGTATTACGGAATAACCACAAGCCAATAATCAGGGCAAGAAAGGCCAAGGGAATCAAATACGGGGCTCCTGCTGAAGAGTCGACCATCCATCTGGGGTAGATAAAGGTTAGATTAAGAGGGAGAACCAGTTTATAGAGATAAAACCAAAGAGTCTTGCCTGCAATGATAAACCGTTCCCAGAAAGTAAACTCCCAATTTGTTCCCTGAGCTCCGGTAAAGTTTTTTTCAACGACGAAGGTTATGCGAGCCATAATAAGTGCTAACAACAGGAAGGGTGTGACCAAAAGAACGTCTTTGAGTTTTATGGAATCCTTTTTCCACCAGATGATAAGCAGGATGACGGCAGGCAGGGTGCAGGTCGCAGTCTTGCTCAACAAAGCCATCAGGAAGGAGGTGATCGATAGGATATAAAATAATCTGCTGTTGTTTTTGGGAACTTTTTTCTTTAGGGATGACGGCAGGTTCTCTATTTGTAAAAATCTCAAGTAGAAGGTCAGTGATGCCAAATAAAATAAACCGGAGAGCACATTTTTACGCTCGGTGATCCAGGCGACGGACTCCACATTCACGGGATGTATTAAAAAAATAAGAGCGGCAAGGCTTGCGCCAGGGACCGAAAGCAGGATAAGAAGCCGCCACAAAAGCAGTGCGGAGGAGGTATGCAATAGCAGGTTTATAACATGATACCCGGTTGGGTTGTCACCCCATAACCTTTTTTCAAGCCAGAAACTTGTGAACACCAAGGGATAATATTGGACCGTAGCCCCGGGCTTGAGCCAGATATTTTTTAGTCCTTCCACACTTTCCAGTTGCTTGTTTTCGGTGAGATGGAGGTCATCGTCCCAAATGAAATTCCCTCCAAGCGCGGGAAAATAGATGAGAAAGGCCAGTGAATAAAACAGGACAATGGCGGGATAAATTTTATTGGTTGTCATATTTTGTGAATTGGAATTCTTCTCAAATACGCTCTCGTAATTTTGCGGAACAACCCCAGTTGACACTTTTCAATACCGGCTTCAATCCGATGGATACTGATAAAATAAATATTTAGTTCTGTATCTGCAATTACCTATTTTTAGGGCAGCTACTTATACCAAATAAATATGAACATTGGAAATGGTTGGGACTGACCACTTAACAAGTGTCATGACTTCTAAAAATATAAGGGTTATCGCAATCGGCGGCAGCCCTTTTTTTATTATTAAAAAAAGGGAATTGACCTGTTCCTTAAATTTTCTTTTCTAACTCTGCAAAAACCCCTATGATGGCTTTGGAAAAATCCAAGGGAATCCTGGGCTTTGATTGCATCTTCCCTCGCGCCTGCCCTTGAAACTTAACAGGAGATGAGAATGTCTTTATGGCTGGTGATCGGTGTCGGCGGATTCATCGGCGCCATATTGCGCTTTATTATAAGCGGGTGGATTCAAAACGGCGTGGTGACTTTTCCTTTGGGAACGCTGGGGGTCAACTTCCTCGGCAGTTTTTTTGTCAGCCTGGTACTGTATCTCTCAGAATACCGGGGATTCTTCAGCGAGGAAATCAGAATCTTTTTGACGATTGGCGTCCTCGGCTCCTTCACCACCATGTCCACCTTCAGTTTTGAATCGTTCAAACTGCTGGAGCAGGGCGAGATTGGAGCGCTCAGCCTGAACGTCGCAGGAACGTTGATTCTGACCTTTCTTGCGGTCTATCTGGGGAAAATAGCCATCGTCAACATGGGGTGGGAATAAAAATGAGAAAAGAATCGGAAGCCATTTTGTTGCGAATTTTTATTGGAGAGTCGGACAAGTTTGAGGGCAAACTTCTTTACAAGTATCTGATCGAACTGTTCCGCAAAGAAGGCCTGGCAGGCGCGACCGTATTGAGGGGAATTGCAGGATTCGGCAAATCCAGCCATTTTCATACCACCTCCATCCTGAGACTTTCCACCGATTTGCCCATCGTCATTGAGGTGGCAGACAAAAAAGAGAACATTGAAAAAATCAAACCCAAGTTGGACAAGGTGATCGAACAGGGGCTCATCACTGAAGAAAAGGTTAAAATCGTGCTCTACGAAGGCAACAAGAGAGAATAAACCCCATCCGTCCTCCTTCTGAGGACGAAACCAATTGTATTGCCGCCATGATGATCGTAAACCAATATGCTATAACACCGCAGGCAAAAGCCCAGATTGGCAGACAAACCGATAATAGCAAAAGATAGCGAATCCCGCCTCGTTATCCTTGAAGTCAGCCGAATAAAATTTCGTAATATGCTTTGTTGATGATTGGGTTTATGGTGAGGACCATTTGGAGGGGATGGGTTTCATTCTTTTGGGGTGGAACTAAGTTTTCCAAGGAGCCAGTTAACGCTTATAAATAATAGTGTTTCCCGATAAAGCCTATTAGACCAACACGAATGAAAGGTTGAAAAACACTTTTTTAAAATTTTAAGTGCAAATCACAACCTATATTTATCAATGGATTTATTGGTAATTTACTTATAAAATGAAAGAATGCGAAAAAGCCTTGCACTTAAGTTGATTATGGGAGTAATCATTATTTCATTTATTATTCCCATGAAACCTCCTGTGTCCCATGCACAGGCAAAGCTGTGCTGTAAAAAGTTTTGTGCACATCATATTAAAAACATACCTAAACCCAATTGCCACGGCTCACACAAGAAAAGTTCTGAAAGCGATCCTATTAGTTGTTGCCAGAATTCTTGTATACAGAAAATTATCCGTGATGACCACAAAGCTCCCACCCTTAACAACTTAAAAACGCAAGTTGATCCAGTTAATTTAAAACTCACCCAAGTGGTTGCATTTCTTAATTGGATTTCGATTGAACCATCTTCCTGGGTTTACCGGGCCCACCCTCCAGAAAAAAACCAATCGGCGCCAATTTACATAGCTCACTCCAGCCTTCTAATTTAACCTTCTCTTTCCTTTTAATATTTGTTTTAGGGGCAGGTCTATCCATTTTGTCCTTAAAATAAGTAACCGTTTTCTCCTATCAATTTTAATATTTTTAAAAAAGAGGTGGAACAAATGTATCTGCAACGAATTATCCTTGCGATATTTTGTTTTTTCTTGGCTTTCAAAATAGCCGGGGCTTCCGCTTATGCCATTGAGCCGGATATTCAACTCGTTTTAAAGAACGAGATTTCCTTAAAAAACCTTGAGGCTATCGCTTTTGACCGTAATCCCGGATTGAAAGCAGCTAAAGCAAAATGGAAGGCCGTCATCGAACGATATCCACAGGTGACTGCGTTGGATGATCCGGAAATCGGGATTGATACCTGGAACATTCCCACAGATTTTAACCTGGATGAAACCCGCAATACCATTTACTGGATATCGCAAAAATTTCCTTTTCCGGGAAAACTCAAGATCAAGGGCGATATTGTTTCTCAGGAAGTCAAGGTTGCAAGGACCCAATTTGAAATTGCCACCAGGGAATTGTTGGCGGAACTGGAGGTTGGTTATCACGAACTCTTATACATGGATAAGGCCATCGATATTATTCGCAGCAATAAAAAGTTGGCCGAACATCTTTCAAAAATTTCCGCAACAGAATATTCGACCCATGCCACGACACTGAACGATGTTTTAAAAGCTCAAGCCCAATTGGCCCAGTTGGATAATGATCTCATATTGCTGATCGAGTTGCGGTTGAATGAGGTTGCGCATATCAACACCCTCCTGGACCTGCCGCCAGCCCAGTTGATAGGAAAACCCAGAAACGTCCCGTTCGTTCCTTTTAATATGAAATTGAGCAAATTGTACCAAATGATACGGGAGCACCAGCAGGAACTTCAAATAAATGGATTTGAAATTGAAAAAAGCCGCCATAAAATCCGTCTTGCCGAAAAACAATACTATCCCGATTTCCGGACTTCGTTTAAGTGGTTCGATAATAATAATATTGGTTTGGATCAAGGGTTGGGAGTTTTTGTCGGAATCAATGTCCCAATATGGTTCGACAAGAACCGCGCCAGAGTTTCTGAGGCTCAGAATAATCTACAGGCTTTGGAATATGAAAAAAAGGATCTGGAAAATAGAGCCTTCGCGGATATCAACAGAATTTATTTCAAAATCCAAAACTCCAGCAGGCTTGTCCGGCTGTATAAAGAATCCTTAATTCCCCATGCGTTGCAATCTTTGGAAATCGCCGAAACCTGGTACAAACAAAACAAAGGCAGTTTTGCCGGACTTCTTGAGGCCAGATCAACATGGTTGAACTTTCAACTGGCTTATCAGCGTGCCCTGGCCGACTACTTTCAAAACATAGTCGGGATGGAAAAGTTGATAGGAGTGACTCTGGAAATCGCAAAGAATAAGGAGAACAGAAAATGAAATTTTTGCTATTAGCAACCTTCCTTTCTTGGTCCTTGGTAGTTGTGGCCCCCGGATGGACTGAGGACGGTGATTATAAACAGATGATCTCGGAGTTTGAGAAATTTCGTTCCGCCTATCAACAGGACCTCTTAAAAATGGAGTCTGAACGACAGGAACCTCAATCAGATTCGGTTAAAACGGATGTCGAACGGGACGAACTTCAGAAACGATGGAACCAATTGGTTAAAGGGATTTTTAAAAAGGAATCCTTCTTTTACCTGGACGAAGATGACCGAGAAAAAATGGAGACCTTGAGGATAAACCAGGATAAAACGGTTTCTTTTTTAAGCACCCATCCAGATATTCCTGCGTTTTTAAAAGTGGTTTATATAAGGAATCTTCGTCTCCAATCGGTGAAGAAAGAGCTGGAAGCCAAGCTGGAGAGTTATTCCCAAGTCGTTCAACTGGAAGATATTCTTGGCCAGTTTTCTTCTTTCGTTAAGGAGCTTGATACTAAAGCTGGCACGGCACAACACCAGACATCCATCAAACAATCTTATCCTTTCCCCGGCGCCTTATCCCTTAAAGCCAACATCGCCGAACAGGAGGTAAGAATCGCCAAGGAAAAATATGAAATCGCCATCAGGGATACGGTGACCCAACTTAAGGAAACTTTTTATGAATGGGTCTACCTACCCCAGGCAATTCGAATAACAAAAGAACACCTCAAATTGCTCAAGGAGTTGGAAGCCGTGGCCTCCGTCCATTTCCGAACAGGGAAGGGAGGATTCAATGACATTATTAAAGCCCAGATAAAAATATCCAAACTCAAGGATGACTTGATAAACCTTGAAGATGAGAAACGTGTGGTTGAGGCCAAACTGGCCTGGTTTTTTAATATTTCCTCACCCTTTTCCATTGAGCCGCCAGATTCCCAGCTTCTTATTCCGATTACTCTTCCCGCCCCGGAACTTGTCAATATTGCATTCAAACATCGGCAGGAGCTTAAATTACTGTTTGAAGAAATCAAGAAAAGTGAAATGGCTATCCAACTGGCGGAGAAAAAATACTATCCCGACCTGACGCCCGGCTTTTCCTATTTTGAAGATCGAAAAGGCAGCCGGGTAGGAACCGTAAAAACCAGCGAGAGTTTTGAGACCACCCCTGACACACAACCTAAATTATGGTTTGGGGAAAACGATGCTTATATCCGGGAAGCAAAGTTGAACTATCAGTCTCTTTTAAAAAAACTGGAAGATCATAAAGAAGGACTTCGTTTCAAGGTTAAAAAGTTTTTTTATAAACTGGATAAAGCCAAACGAGCGGTTGAACTTTATGAAAATTCGTTGCTGCCTCTTGCTCAAAAAGCTTTGGAAGTATCCATCGCTGAATATAAGACAGGGAAAACAGATTTTTTGAGCCTTTTAGATGCCGAAACCACGCTTTTAAATTTTGACCTCGACTATCAAATGGCTCTGAAAAACCACGGGCAAAACAAAGCAAGGTTGGAACAGCTTGTGGGCAAGCAATTGTCTGATATTGAGGTTAAACATGAAAACCTGGAAAAATAAAAAAATTCTGAAAGCCATTTTTCTTATTTTTACTATTTTAGTTTTGGGAGTTTTCGGTCTTAACCTCCTGACGGAAAAAGGTTCATCTGCCGACCAAAAAAATGTTGTTGCAAAGGTGGGGGAAGAGAAAACCTATCTTGATCCTATGAAGGGTCCCATGGGAGCGGTCATGATAAATCCCATGAAACAGCAATTAATCGGGGTCAAGAAATATACGGTTCAGGAAAAGAAACTGGTTAAGACAATACGTACAGTAGGACGGGTGGAATACGATGAGCGGATTTTGCGGGAAGTGAACCTGAAAATTGAGGGTTGGATAGAGCGGTTATATGCGAACTACACGGGCAAGTATGTCCGGAAAGGAGAACCCCTTTTCAAACTATACAGCCCGGAACTGCTCAACGCCCAGGAGGAGTATTTATTGGCGACATCCGGTCGCACAAGTTCCAGTTTGAAATCCTCAGCTAAAACCAAATTGTTATTGTGGGATATATCGGAATCTCAAATCAACCAATTGGAAAAGAGCAAAAAACCTACGACCCGGATTGATATTCTTTCGCCAACATCAGGATATATCATTTCCAAGTCCATAATAGAAGGAGGCCATGTCAAACCAGGGCAAACCCTGCTTCAAATCGCAGACATCAAGAATGTTTGGATTCTCGGAGACATTTACGAGTATGAACTGCCTCTCATAAAGCTGGGTCAAAATGTAACGATCACCTCCCAATCATTTCCTGACCGGTATTATTCAGGAACCATCGCCTACATTTATCCCAACCTCAATCTGCAAACTCGCAGTGTCAAAATCAGAATAGAACTGGAGAATCCTGAAGAAATATTAAAACCCGGCATGTTCACGAATATTCAAATTGAAGTCGATATGGGAATCCATTTAGCGATACCCGAAAGCGCTGTTCTCAATTCCGGTGTTCGCAAGGTCGTGTTCGTTAGCAAAGGGAATGGAATATTCATCCCTAATGAAGTGGAACTCGGTTCCCTGGTAAATGGATATTATCCAGTTCGAAAAGGGTTAGCCAAAGGGGATGTGGTGGTCCGTTCCGCGAATTTCTTTCTGGATTCAGAAAGTCAATTGACGGCCACCATGGAAGGCATGATGGGTCTGATTGGAATGGGGGACTGGAAGATGGAGCATTCCCGAATTGGCGAAATGGATATGGGTGGTATGCAAGGCATGAAAATGGATACAAGAAGTGATTCCAAAACCGATGGCGCTATGAATATGCAGGAAGGCGACAAAACTAAAGGAGAAACTGAATGATCGAGAAGACCATTGAGTTTTGTGTCCATAAAAAATTCCTGGTTTTGGTGTTTGTTTTTATGCTGAGTGTCTGGGGTTATCGATGCCTTCAACAAACCCCTATAGACGCCATTCCCAATCTTTCGGATGTCCAGGTCATCGTTTTTACCGAGTGGCCGGGAAAAAGTCCGGACATCATTGAAGACCAGATCACCTACCCGATTGTTTCCAGTATGGTGGCCGCTCCAAAAGTTAAATTTGTCCGAGGGGTTTCACAACTGGGAGTCTCATATGTCTATATCGTTTTTAAAGATAATACAGATATGTATTGGGCCAGAAGCCGGGTGGTGGAATACATGGGAAAGATTTCCGGTCGGCTGCCCTCAGGCGTGACCCCCACCCTGGGTCCGGACGCTACAGGAACCGGCTGGGTTTTTCAATATGCCCTGGTGGACGAAACCGGACAACATGATCTGGCGGATTTGCGGTCGTTGCAGGATTGGACCTTGAAATACTGGCTTGAAAGCGTCGAGGGAGTGGCGGAAGTCGCAAGCCTGGGAGGGTTCGTCAAACAATATCAGATCACCGTCACTCCCGAAACTCTGTTGGCCTATGGTCTGTCTTTGAAAACGATCATCGAGGCGGTAAAGAAAAGCAACAACGATGTCGGCGCCAGGGTTTTGGAACTTTCAGGATCAGAATATATGGTCCGAGGAAGGGGCTATATAAAATCTTTGGAAGACATCCGCGATATCCCTGTTGGCACGGATAAACAGGGGACGCCTGTTTTTATCAGAGACGTGGCTCATGTAGCTCTTGGTCCTGAAATGAGACGCGGCTTGGCGGAACTGGACGGCAAGGGTGAGACCGTGGGCGGTATCGTTGTCATGCGCTATGGGGAAAATGCGCTCCAGGTTATAAACCGGGTCAAATCAAAAATCGAGGAGATACAAAATTCCCTCCCCCCGGGAGTGGAAATTATCGTTACTTACGACCGTTCCACCTTGATCCAAAAGGCTATTCAAACGTTAAAACGGACTTTGATCGAAGAGGGGATCATTGTCAGTTTGGTCTGCTTCATTTTCCTTTGGCATATTCGCAGCAGTCTGGTCGCTATCATAATTTTGCCTGTGGCCATACTTTTGGCCTTTATCCCTATGCTGTTCCTGAATATTCCGGCAAATATCATGTCATTGGGAGGAATTGCCATTGCTATTGGGGCCATGATCGATGCGGCCATCGTCATGATTGAAAATGCACATAAAAGATTGGAAGAAAACCCAGAGGCAAACAGAACTACTGTGATTATAGAGGCGGCAAAGCAAGTGGGCAAACCCCTGTTTTTTTCCTTGTTAATAATCACCGTGTCCTTTATTCCCGTATTCACCCTGGAAGCCCAGGAGGGAAGGTTGTTCCAGCCACTGGCGTTTACCAAAACTTTTGCCATGCTGTTTGCCTCTTTGCTTTCCATCACCCTGGTCCCTATATTGATGGTTTTCTGGATCAAGGGCAGGATCGTTCCCGAAAATGAAAATCCCATCAACCGTTTTATTATTTCAATTTATCGCCCCTGCGTCGAGATAGCCTTGAGATTAAAAAAAACCACGATCGCTGTTGCGGTTATCCTGTCGATTCTGACCCTCCCCTTGTTCGGGAAACTGGGGTCTGAGTTCATGCCTCCCTTGAATGAGGGGACAATGCTCTACATGCCTACAGCTATTCCAGGCATTTCCATCACCGAAGCCTCTCGCATCCTGCATATCCAGAACAAATTGATTAAAACGGTTCCTGAAGTAGACCATGTGTTCGGGAAAATTGGACGGGCGGATACTTCCACCGACCCCGCTCCGTTGAACATGGTGGAAACGGTTATCACATTCAAACCCAGGGAAGAATGGCGTCCTGAAATGACCTGGGAAAAGATGATTGACGAGCTTGACAGCAAACTTCAAATCCCAGGAATGCCTAACATCTGGTGGATGCCCATTCAGACACGCACGGAAATGCTGGCGACCGGAATCCGCAGCGCCCTGGGCATAAAAATATTAGGGCCTGACCTGAAAGTGATCGAGAAACTCGGTATCGCAATGGAGCCGGTCCTGAAAAAAATCGAAGGGACCCGTAGTGTTTTTGCGGAGAGAGTGATGGGTGGCCGCTACGTCGATTTTGTAATCAACCGTCGTGAAGCCGCAAGGTATGGTCTTACCATCCAGGATGTAGAAGACGTTATAGAGATCGCCATCGGCGGGAAGAACATAACCTACACTATCGAAGGAAGAGAACGATATCCCGTAAATCTTCGTTATAGCAGGGAGTATAGGGATAATCTTGAAAATATTAATCGGATTATGGTGTCAACACCCCTAGGGATGCAGATTCCCATAGGTCAAATTGCTGAAATTAAAATAGTACCAGGTCCCCATTCCATTCGTGATGAAAACGGTTCACTTGCCGGATTCGTATTTGTTGATATTAAAGAACGGGACATAGGGAGCTACGTGAAAGAAGCCAAAAGAGCAATTCAGGAACAAATAGAGCTACCCCCCGGTTACCGTCTTGTCTGGGCAGGGCAGTATCAATATATGGAACGGGCCAAAGAAAAACTCAAAGTCATGGTCCCTTTCACCTTATTGATCATTTTTATTCTTCTTTACATGATTTTTGAGTCTAT
>JADFGI010000434.1 GCA_022567815.1 Nitrospinota bacterium | reverse complement strand
ACCCTGAACCAACCTAAGACGTCATCGCGAGCCGCATAGCGGCGTGGCTGTGATATTCCACCTTTGCCTTCATGCCCCGGAGGGGTAGATCCAGAGCCTCTGGATTTACCCCGATGGGGCACGAAAGCTTTGGAATATTATTACGGCTTCGTCGCTAACGCTCCTCGCAACGACGGGTTATTCAAAGGTCTTGTCAATTTAGCGCTTATATTATTTGCCTGTTTCCCCTTTAGCTTTCTCTATTTGTTGTTGCATCCATTTTGAGTTTTCGCGTTTTTTATTGCCTTTCTCGATCCACTCCCGGCCATGCCGCATCAGCAATTCCCCCTTTTTTTTCAGTGCCGCTCCTTCAATGATCATCTGTTCTCCTTTGAGAATCATATCTTCACTACCTGTGGGCGTTGGCCGCCGGAGCTCTTGAGGCTGTCTTCGGATTTTTCTTTTCAGTGGACGTTTCCGGTTTTTACTGCCTGGCGCCAGTTGGCCATACTCCGGGTCCGGTTCGGGGACATCACCTTCGTCCATATAGGCGTGAGAAAAACCTGCGGTATTCAACAGAAACCATGCCATCCAAACAACGAACACCCGTAAAACCACTGGTTTCATAAAATACCGGTTCCTTAAACGGATTGAAAATTAATGCAATTATGGGTAATGCCCAATGCAATTATGGGTAATGCCCCTTGAAAAATCAACTGACATTAAGGACCTCGTCTCTCATTGGGGAGGGGTGCTATAATCAACGACTCCGCCGCAAGCGGACGGTGTATCCGACAAGGATTTTTATTTAAAAGCCGTTGCAAGCAAAGGGGAATAAAACCCACTGGTGGGAATCAGGCAAATGATGGAGGTGAAACATGGGATTGGATCTGAAAAAAAGCGTGACCCGTGTTCGGGCGGGAAATGAAATAATGACCCAACAGAAACTGCCGTACTTCATTGGCATTTCCAAAGAAACTGCGGGGGCTCAAGGAATTTCCATGAACATGGTGGTCATTCCTCCGGGGGCTAAAGCGGAACCGCATTACCATAAGGATTTTGAAACGGCGATCTACCTGCTGGAAGGCCGGGTCGATACCCGCTATGGAGAAGGATTGAAGGAATCAATCTTGACGGAAAAAGGCGACTTCCTGTTCATCCCGCCGGGAGTGCCGCACCAACCAGTCAATCTCAGCGCCACCGAGCCTGCCGTCGCCATCGTTTCCCGCAATGATCCTAATGAGCGGGAAAACGTGGTGATGTATAAGGTAAAGTGATATCCTGATTTTATAAATTTTTCAAATGTCAGCACCTAACTTATGGAGAAACTGGAAAAATCTCATGAAAATTAAGGCTGTCGTGCACGAAGCGGAAGAAGGGGGGTTTTGGGCGGAAGTACCGGCCATACCAGGATGCGCCACCCAAGGCGAAACCTACGAAGAATTACTCAAAAACCTTCAGGAAGCCATTGAAGGTTGCCTTTCGGTAGAAGTGGGGGACGCAAAAAAAACCGATAAGGACCGAATTATTGAAATCGCCGTGTGAAAACCTTATCCGGCAAACAGTTTGCAAAAATTTTGGAGGGGCATGGATGGTCTCTCATGCGAACGCATGGAAGCCATTTTATTTACGGGAAAGATGGTTCCATCAATCGTTTGTCTGTTCCCGTGCATGGAAATAAATCCCTTAAAAAAGGCCTTTTAAGGCACCTAATGAAAATAGCGGAACTGGATGATTCCGATCTCCAATAATTATTTAGAGGGCACTGATCCTTTTACTTCTCAGACCATCCCCACGGGACTGTGCGGGGCATGCAGGCGTTGGTCGGGGCGCATTTGCAACTGCGACAGCTTGTTGGTTCCAAACCGCTCGACGTAAAGGAAGATGTACTCTCTAACACAGGTTCTGAGATCCCACTGGGGATCGTGCTTTTTCTCGAACTCTCCAAAAACATCCAGCGCTTCCTGAATACTCAATCCTTTTTCCACGGTGAAATAATAATCCAGCGCCAGGTCCCATTCCGGATTTTTGTAATAGGACACGCCAAACTTTTCCGGCTCAAACGCAATCGGACTGTATTTCCCAAGCACAAAAGTCATGAACCCAAGAGAATGAATGTTCTCTCTATTTTTGTGGACGAAGTCTTTGCTGTCTCCCACCTCCTCCAGAGTTTCTCCGGGAAACCCGAAAAACCCCATGATGTGATTCCATATCCCCGCATCAGATGACATCCTGAGATTGGTCTGGATGGCCTCCAGGTCCGTCGCCTTGTCCATCAGTTTCAGGACGCGCTGGTTGCCCGATTCAAATCCAAAATGCAGGTAACGGCAACCGGAATCCCAAACATCCCGCCAGACTTGCTCGTCGAGCAACGATTCCTCAAACCGCATATGCGTGGTCCACACGATATTTGATTTTTTCTCGATCAACTGCTTGGAAAGTTTTCTGAACAATGCCGGGGGATAAGACTCGTCGGTAAAATGAAAAAACCGGGTACCATGCTTTTTCTTAAGAAACTCGATC
>JADFGI010000433.1 GCA_022567815.1 Nitrospinota bacterium | reverse complement strand
AACCATGTGAGGGCGCTCCAGCAAACGGTCTCCAAGCATATCTAGGAGAGCTTCCCAGGATCGTTCCTGGGCCATGTCCAGTAAAAGTTTTTTTAAGGAATCAAATTCCGGCTGGTAATCAGGTTCAAGGTCCATGCGGGGGGTTTAAACGATTTTTTTATTACAGGAAAATTTTTGTAAATGTTTTTTGAGATCGGAATTGCTTTCGGTGGGAAGGTTCGGCGAAAAAGTTAGAATCCAGCCTGCGGGCTGGACCGAGTACGTGGCAAACGTTCGCTTTGCTCACGGGCCTCGGAAAACCTCCCGAGGAACAGAATGAAAAATTCAGCACTATGCAGGATTCTTCCAGTTATTAATCCATCGAACGTCAGTATCTGGTCCAGCGCTACGCTGGTCGTGAGCAAGCTCGCCCTCCGCGAAGGAGTCGAGGTTTAGATGAGGCATTCGTCCGCTTGTTGAATGCAATCCTCGATTTTCAAATTGGCATCATTATAAACCCCGACGCTAAAGCTCATGGTCAGGCCTATTTCCCGGCCATTGAGAGTGAATTTTTTCTGTTCCACTTTTTTGCAGATTTTTTCAATGAATAAACGGGCTCCTTCCAAATCGGTTTCCGGCAACAGCAGGACAAACCGTTTCTTGCCCCAATGGCAAACTACGTCTTGTTTCCGGGAATTGAAATCGAGCCACTTGCCCACTTGAGTTAGAATTTCGTTTCCCGCTTGCGGACCATGAGACTCGCGCAGGATGTTTAAATCATCTATATCCGCCATGACCATGGAAAAGGGTTTTTTGTTGCGCTCGAACCGGCATTTTTCGTAGTGCAGTTTTTCCAGCATACTGCTTCGGTTGGGCAACCCGGTCAACGCATCAATGCCTGAAGACGATACCAGCTTTTTTTCCAGGGTTTCAATTTCGGAGATCAACTCGACCTTTTCCTTTTTGCCCCAATCAGGGTTGGAGGGTTTCCCGAAGGCTTCGATGCAATTCAAAATGGTTCCCTTCAGGGAGGCGGGAGTCAGAACGTCCTTGGAGAGGTAATCCTTGGCGCCTTCCTTCATCGCCAGCACGGCGACCGTTTCGTCTCCCTGCCCCGTCAGCATGATGACCGGAACGGATAGCGACATATTTTTGAGCTGGAGTAAAAATTCCAATCCGTCGATATCGGGTAAAATGTAATCCAATAGAATACAGTCGGGATTTTCCTTTTTGCAAAGGTCCAACCCGTCCTCTCCATTTTCCGATTCCAAAATGGACCAATTGATCCCATTTACTTTTTGCAAAAGTCGTTTGTAAAGAAAACGGTCGTCGGGATTATCGTCCACGATCAATAATTTTACCTGGGCCTCAGTTTGAGAAGTCATATGCCGTTCCCCTTGTTCAAGGGGCCCTTTATGGGATACTCGGTAATTTTTAAAATTAACATCGAATGCAATTATTGATACTTTAAGATTACTGCATAAAGTGAATAAAATCAAATAAATTAATAGGTTGCGGGAACTTTTTGAGAAGAGAAAGCTGTGATAAAAAAGGAATATTTTAGAAAAACCCAATGAAAAAATTGTTGGAGTGCATTGAAAACCGTTGTATTTTGCGGGTCCGCTGAAAAGTTGGGGTTTTTCAGGAGGGCACTTTTCTGTTTCCGCGGTTCTGGGATGAATGGATAGATATTGAAAAATGGCGCATTGACCAACCAGAGGGGTTTTAGTTTGGCAGGGCACTGTTATGATTTTGATTTGGTGCGGTAGCTATGGTTTGATTTTTTTAACGCGGATTCCATTGTGATGCTGGCCGATAAATGATCCGGTAAATGGGAAATAACCGGCAAGAAATTTGTAAGGGATTTTTTTTAATAAAATGGTATGCTGTGCTCCGATTTTTGATTTTCCCACCCGAACTGATGTGGGGGGCACCTGGTGGTTAGATGGAATGACAAATCGTGAGTGAAAATGATGCCATGAAGAAAAATATTGCCAAAGAAATATTGAAACTGAGCGTTCTTTTTATATCGCTTGCCGTTGCGTTGGGATTTTTTGCCAGTATAGGCATTTGGGCTGCTGTTTCCTTCCTGAAATTTTTTGGCATAGAGACCTTGTAGTTCCCCAAAACCAATCCTGTTCCGTTTCCATAAAAATCTTTTTAGTCGATCAATAAATCTGCTGGACTTCTTTCAACGCTATCAGCAAACACCGGAAGCCTTTAAAAATTCTGTAAAGGTTTTTGGACCCATTGTTCTTTTCTAATCCGTAATCAATTAACATCCGCCGGAATGTGCTGGAAAATTCCACCCTCTAGCAGTTCTTTTTCCTTCCGTTTTCCTGAGAGTGGAGCAGGGGAACCAGAGATTTTCGGACAAGCCATTGGTCAGTTTCACGGTAACGAGACCTGCCCGGCTGGTGCGTTTCAAAATCACTGAATCTCTTAAGCCGATAAACCCTGGCGCTTGCCGTTCACTGGGATACGGTGGCGAGGCTTTGTGGACCACTTCGTTCCACGAAGCTCCATTG
>JADFGI010000432.1 GCA_022567815.1 Nitrospinota bacterium | reverse complement strand
TGGACAATCTCTTGAGCATGTTGGGTAACAAACCCATCGCCCGCTAACGCTCACGAGCCCTGAAAAACTCCGCACGATGGAAGGTTCTGTCAGCCATAAGGCCATCGCACGTTAATATTGGGTCCAGCGTCACGCTGGCCCCCGTTACACGGGGAGGAAAATTGGGCCTGACGCTACGCGAGGCCCCGGAAAAACGTTACACGGCGTGAGCAAACTCGCCCTCCGCGGAGGAGTTAGCAACCCAGGCTGTTCACCGCGTCTTCCAGAGACTGGGCGATGCAGGTGAATATCGGGGTGTCCTCTTTCACATATAGACTCCCCTGCGTTTCCCTCAAATCCATGACCAGGTCGACAAAGTCCGAGGGATAGTCTGTCTCAAAAGCGACCACAAACTCATTATCGTCGATTCCGAAGGAATAGGAGGTGTTCAATTTGACGGAGGGATATTTGTTGCCGATAAAAATGTGTTCGTCCATGATTCCCTGACGGGAGAACTGCGTCAGCAGGTACCATTCCCGCGTCTTGACAAAGGGATAGATGAACAGGTATTTGGCTTTCCCCGGAATGATATGGGTCCGGTCTTCCTCGTGTTCCGGGTTCAGCATGTCCTGATACATCGACCGTTTGGTCTGCGACAGATAGGAATAAGTGGTGTCTAAATATTTTCCCAATCCCGTCTTGAAGATGCGTGTGGACATTTCCTGGAATTTTTCCAGCTCATAACTGATCCGCCAAAGCATGATGTCGGTATCCGCGCGGATCCCCACCATCGAATAGCTGAGAACGATCATGTCATCATTGGTGTCGTAGTCCTCAAGAACATCCAGGAATTCTTTTTTGCCTTTTTCCCGTTCCGCTTCGGGAAGGCGGCGAAAGGCGGGGTCGAGTTTGTAAAAACAAAAATTCACATACTGTCTTTTGATTTCTTTTTCACCGTCCCCTGCCTTGGCTTTGGCTTCGGCGGCTCTCTTCGCCTGGGCGTTCTGGACGGCGGCTCCTTCCCGTTCCTGACGAGCGCGAGAGACTACTGCATCGTCCACCACCTCCAGGCTTTTATCCTTGGCGTACTGCTCTATTCCTCTCACCACGGCTTTCCTGACAAAAAATGGAACATTTTTCATGCGTTCCACGGCATCGTCCGTCCAGTTTAGTTCCGTGGCAGGCATTAATTCTTCTAGTTCTTTATCGTCAATTGCCATAGCTGTGTTCTCTTGGGATTAGGGGAATAAAAATTTTTGTGACCCTGAGCGCCCGGTCAACAGGCGGCTTCCTCTACCAGAAAAAGGGTTAACCCTTTAAGCATCAATTATGCAGAGGGATTTTATTTTCACCCATGATAGACTGAGGATGAAAAGATTTCAACCTCAAATAAACGACCCTGCCGCAAGCGGCCAGCGTGACGCTGGACCCAATATTAACGTGCGATGGGTTTTGAAGAATTAATAGTTTCCCTATAATCCCAAGGGCTCGTGAGCAAAGCGAACGTTAGCCCCACATCTCCTCCCCGCGTTGCGGGGCGGGGTATAAATCCCACTGGTGGGAATCATCACAAAAACAGCCATGAAAAGCGAAGATTATATCCGACTGGAGAATCTATACGGAGCCCATAATTACCAGCCTCTGGATGTCGTCCTGACACGGGGCGAGGGAATCTGGGTCTGGGACGTGGAAGGCAGGAAATATCTGGATTGCCTTTCTTCCTATTCCGCTATCAACCAGGGGCATTGCCATCCCAAAATTCTATCAGCCCTCAAGCACCAGGCTGAAAAACTGACCCTGGTCTCCAGGGCGTTCCGTAACGACCAGCTCGGCCCATTTTATCAGGAAATCTGCGAACGAACTCAATCCCATTCCGTCCTGCCCATGAACAGCGGCGCGGAGGCGGTGGAAACGGCCATTAAAGCGGTCCGCAAATGGGGCTATCAGGAAAAAAAAGTCCCGCCCGGCCAAGCGGAGATCATTGTCTGCGAGAATAATTTTCACGGCAGAACCATCACGATTGTCGGATTCAGCACGGAGGAGCAGTTCCGCGAAGGCTACGCGCCGTTCACTCCCGGATTCAAGATCATCCCATTCGGGGACGCCGAGGCGCTGGAGGCCGCCATCACTCCAAATACTGTGGGATTTCTGGTGGAACCCATTCAGGGCGAAGCCGGGGTCATCGTCCCGCCCCAAGGATATCTGAAATCCGTACGGGAAATTTGCGATCGGAGCAACGTCATGTTGATCCTAGACGAAATTCAGACCGGACTGGGCAGAACCGGAAAACTGTTCGCCGAGGAACATGAGGGAATTCAGTCCGATCTCACCCTGGTCGGGAAAGCCCTGTCGGGTGGGTTTTACCCCATATCCGCCGTGCTATCGAATAAAGAAGTGCTGGGGGTTTTCAAGCCGGGAGATCACGGCAGTACCTTTGGCGGGAATCCCCTGGCCTGCGCCGTCGCCCGGACAGCTTTGAGAGTCCTTTTCGAGGAAAAGATGATCGAAAACGCCGCCATCCAGGGGGAC
>JADFGI010000059.1 GCA_022567815.1 Nitrospinota bacterium | reverse complement strand
GATTTTTGCTCTACCAGTAAGGTTCCTGGCCAGAACAGGTCAATGAAGCCCTGTTTGTTATTCAGTTTTTTTATGGACTGTTCATAAAAACCTACTTTGCGCCGGGAAATGCCAAAAACATCAAAAAATTCGTTATAAAAGGAGTGCGTTCCGCCTTTCTCATAATGAGCATCCTCCCATTCTTTGGAGAACTTCAGGGCGCGGCTTTTAATTTCATTCCAGCTAAGAGGCATAGTTTCCTACCAAATAGAAAAAGAGGGTTAAAGAGGCCAAGTCCTTCCTTGACTAAATTAACATTTTACCATTTCCGCATACGGCTCATCACTTCTTCCCGCCGAGACCGGAGTGTTTGAAGATTTCGCCCATAGCGTCTAAAAACTTGTCCTGTTCCTTTGTCTGTATCTCGGCGACGCGTTTATCCAAATCAAAAATATTGAGGCGGATTTCCTGAGGCCGTTCCAGAATATTCGTCAGAGCTTTGCCGGAATGCACAGGCGGTTGGCAGGTCTGCTGTTGACAAAGATAAACGGTCGGCTCTCCCTTGATGGCTGACTTACCTTGTGTCAGCGGGAGTTCATTTTGCGTGGTTTCGTTTTCGCTCCACAGCAGAATTTTGTTGGGCCGGTAATCCTCCTGAACGGCGGCCTGCATTTCCTTGAACCTCGTCTCGTCTTTGGATCCTGTAAAAATAACTTCCGTGGGCGAGGATGACCAGGAATCCAACGCCGACAGACAACCGGTAAACGCCGCCGGACTTTTTTCCATGAGCGGTTGAAAGGCTTTCAACGCCTCCCCGGCTTTTTCCCGGTACTCTTCCTTACCCGTGAGATGGCCAAGGGTGACCAGTGAAAGCACCGCGATGGCATTGGCCGAGGGGATGGCTTCATCCGCCGGATTTTTGAGCCTCGTAATCAACGGTTCCTGAGATTCGCCGGTCATATAGAATCCGCCATTCTCACCATCCCAGAATTCCTCGATCATTTTATCCGCCACCTGCCGGGCTTTTTCGATCCATTCAAATTCAAACGAGGCCTCATAAAGCGACAGCAGGGCTTGCAGAAAGCACGCGTAATCGTCCAGGCAACCGTTGATTTTACTTATCCCATCCTTATGAATACGCAGAAGCCCCTCACCGCCCCACATATGATCCCAAATAAATTTTGCGCCACTTCGGGCGGCTAAGAGATATTTCGCCTCCCCCAACACCGAGGCTCCCCGGCTCAAGGCAGTGATCATGAGTCCATTCCAGGCGGTGATTATTTTTTCATCGGTTGCGGGTTTTTGTCTTTTATTCCGCGCTTCCAAAAGCGTTTCTTTGCCTTTGGTCACAATGTGCTGAACTTCAAAGATAGCGATGCCTTCCTCCGCTGAAACCTTTTCCATGGATTTCACAACGCGCAGAACATTTTTCTTTCCGATATTCCCCGAAGGAGTGACGCCATAAACCCTGGCAAAAACCTTGGCATGACGCGGACCCAAAAGATTCAGCACCTCTTTCAATTCCCAGACATAATATTCCCCCTCTCCGCTTGACGTGTCCGCATCCTGACTGGAATAAAAAGCTCCATCGGACGAAGTCAATTCATTGAGGACATAATCCAGGGTTTCGATGGCGGTGTTTTTATATATTTCCTGCTTGGTGGCTTGGAACGTTTCAATGAACAATTTCGCCAACAGGGCATTGTCATAAAGCATCTTTTCAAAATGTGGGATCTTCCATTCCTTGTCCGTGGAATAACGATGGAAGCCGCCGCCCAACTGATCATTGATTCCGCCCTCGGCCATATGAGTCAAACTTTTATCCAACATTTCCAAAGCCGTTTGCGAACCCGTCCTCTGCCAATGTCGTAAAAGGAGCGTGTAAATCATCGGTTCGGGAAATTTCATGCCATTGCCGAATCCTCCCAAATCCGCATCGAACCGACTTTCCAACATCTCCACCGCCTTATCGATCAAATCCAGATCGGGAAAATTTCCACCCTTATGCGCAGATTGGCTTGAGTTGAGTTTGCTCAGGATCTGTTCCGCCCTTGATGTGACATTCGAGCTTTGCCCGGAAAACCTTTCATGGACCTCGGTCAGAATGTCGGAAAATCCTGGACGATTGTATTTTCTGGAGGGGGGATAATAGGTGCCGCCAAAAAACGGTTTCTGGTCCGGGGTCAAAAATATACTGAGAGGCCATCCGCCGTGACCGGTCAATTCCACCAAAGCCTTCATGTAAACGGCGTCAACATCCGGGCGCTCTTCGCGGTCCACCTTGATATTGACGAACCATCGGTTCATGAGTTCTGCGGTCTTCTCATCTTCGAATGATTCGTGGGCCATCACATGGCACCAGTGGCAGGCGGAATAACCAATGCTCAGGAAAATGGGTTTGTTTTCCTTCCTGGCTTTGTCCAGAGCAGTCGGTCCCCAGGGAAACCATTCCACCGGATTATGCGCGTGTTGCAAAAGGTAAGGACTGGTTTCATTGACCAGTCGATTGCTGTATTTGGGCGTTTCCACAGATCAACTCCTTTAGGGAAAACAGAAACTTCCTGAATTTACGGCTTGTTTAAAATTTTGATTGCCAACAGGATACAAAATGTGGCGAGGAGAGGGAACCCCTAAGGGACAAAAAGAAGAAATATGAGGAAAAGTAAAAGAAAGGAAAGTTACTTTAAAGGACCGATACTCGTCCCATTCATCAGGGGGGGACGAAAGAGGAATTATTTATTCACCAACCCTTCACGATATTGATGGTAAAAATCGCGGACACTTTCATATTCGTCGATAGCGCTTTCCGCAAGCGCTTTTTTATCGTCAATGATAAAGGAAACATCGTTGGTGGTTTCCCCGACCGTGATACCTGCGCTGACCAAAAATGAAGGCGCAAAGAAGATGCTGGGACTGAGAAACGAATCCACCACACGGCCAGTTAAATTTCTGGCTGTGGAAGGCCCAAAAAACGGCAGGACGATGTAAGGGCCTGTGGGAACATCATAATGACCCAAAGCCTGATCAAAGTCCTCATCAACATTTTCAATGCCATATTCCTGGCCGGCGACATCCAGCATGCCTCCCAAACCTGCCGTGGTGTTGATAAGGAGGCGTCCTAACACCCTGCCCGATTTATCAAGATCGCCCTGAATCAAACTGCTGAAGAGTTTTACAGGGGAAATGGCGTTGTCAAACGCATTCCTGATTACGATGCGAAAATCCTCCGGCACGACAAATCTCCAACCCTTGGCCAATGGCTCCATTAAATAATCGTAGAGACCTTCATTAACGTTGTACATCCACCGGTTATAACCCACAAAGGGGTCCTTCAATTCGGGAATCTCTTCGCCTGGCGGAGGACCAAACGGATCTTCCAATTCTTCATAAAATTCAACCGGAGGAGCCGTTTCCAAAGCTTGCGCGGTTTGCCCCATCTCTTGAGAACTCCCCTCAATTTCCAATCCTTCAGTCAAAGCTCCAGACTCTTGGAAAGGGAAACCTTGCTTTTTATCTATTTCAGGAATTAGAGGATTTTCCTCTTTTCTGTCAATGCCCGGTGGAATCTGTTTCTCAAGTAATATTGTAATTTCAGAGGTTTGGGCAACAAGAGTCCCATCAACTTCATAAATAAATTGAGGCAGGGAGTTTCCTGAATGACCTGCGCCCTGGGTACCGGAAAAGGCATTGGCGGTTACTGTAATAGGAACAAATGCCCATTGAAACATCAGGCATAAAAACAAACCTGCTTCCTTACAACGCCAAAACCTTTTAATCACATTTGCCTCCCAAAAAAAACTGAACCCTTTCAGGCGTTAACTTGCGCTAAATAAAGGAGTTACCCGATTATTCTGTAAAGACATTATACTCGAATATTATTATACCAGACAATATTTCAAAATGGAATGCTAATTAACAATGGTTTACCGCCAAACCTGGAAGTTAAAATGCCATGAAGGGCTCATTTTTGATTATGCTCCATTTTTTTTACGGATGTGGCGATGCCTGCGACAATTCCTCGATTAACTTTTCCGACAGACTGACATTGGCATTTTTAGCTTTATCCACTGCTTTCCAAGCTTCCTCATATTTTTGCGAATGATACAATACCTCTATCAGAACTTTGTAGGCATCAGAATTTAAGGGATCTATTTCCAACGCCTTGCCGACACTCTGTTCCGCTTCATTGTACATGTGCAATTGATCGAAAGACGCCCCCATATATGCATAAGCATTACTGTGTTCAGGGTCCAATTCGATCACCATTTTGTATTTATCAATGGCCTTTTTAAAATATCCATCCATCGCCAAAGTCAGCCCCCAGTATAAGAAAGCTTTGGAGTTGGTCGGGTCCAACTGGGTGGACCTTACAAATTTTTCAATCGCCGCACTTTTCAAGCCTCCTTTAACAAGGGATATCCCCCACCATGCAAAAATATTGGCATTTTCGGGAAAGACTTCCGATAATTTCTGCGCCAAATTCGAGGCCTCCTCATGCTTGCCGAGAGCGCTGAGTTCCATGACATGTTTCACCGAATTAACGGTCTGAACCTTTTGTCCCTTTTTCAATTTGATCAGTTTTTCTTTTTGACGCTCTCTCTCCTGCTCAAATTCGTCATGAACTTCATTATCCAGCCGCACTTCTTCCATCTTTGAAGAATAGGCCACAAAAATAAATCCGAGAACGATTGCTATATTGCAAAAAACCCACAGTATTTTTACTTTGGTGGGCATAAAGTACCTCTGTAAAGGGAGACCGGAGACCGCAGACAGCAGACCGGAAAGGCTGTGTTGCCAAACGAAAATGTATTGCTACCCAAAAATCTCCGGCGTATAAGGAAAACCAATGCTTCCTCAATATTGGATCCAGCGTCACACTGGTCGTCAATATTGGGGCCAGCGTGACGCTGGCCAAAGGAGGGAGTATAGCGTTATAAATTTATGGGATCAAAGTTTCTTTAAAATTTTTTTTGCCTTGGCATTCATCTTCTGGTTAACACCTCTTTTATCGGAATGAGAAAGATACGCACGCAAATGTTTTTTGGATTTTGCAGGATCGATTTTCTGATACTGGATTCCCAGGTAATAATGCGCTGGAGCGTAACCGGAATCTAATTTCAAAGCCTTTTTAAATTCTTTAACGGCAAGCTGATTTTTTTTCTGAAATCCATAGGCCAATCCCAGATAAACTCTGACCTCGCTATCCCCCCCGTACCATTCAAGGACATTCCCCAAAACCTCCACCGCTTGCGCGGGCTTTCTCGTGGACAAATACAGCTTGGCAAGGGCCACCGATCCAAATACATAATAGGGATTCAGAGCCAGGGTCTTCCTGTAAGCTGTTTCCGCTTCCTCATAACGTTTGAGAGCGTTTAGCACATTTCCCTGATTCAAATAGGTCATCACGTGTTCCGGGTCCAGTTTCAGAATTTCTCCGTAATAACCCAGGGCTCTCAAATAATCGCCGGAATTAAACGCTTCCATGGCCTGATCCAAAAGCTGGTCGATCCGCGCATGACGTTTGATTTCAGCCACCTGACTTTCCGACCGTTCTACGGAGGAAAACGTTGCAAGGATTCTGGACCGCACGTCGGCAGACGTGGCGTTTATTTTTACGAACGCAGGGTCCACCTGAATATAGGGAGTCAATTGCCGCACCAGAACGTCACGGCCATCTTTATAAATATACTTTGGAGCATTGAATTCAAGCAGGGAGTTATCATCGGTATGAAGGGTCGCATCCCCGCTGAATCGAAGTATCTGGTCTCGGCTCATTATCATCAAACTAAATAGATCCCGCACGCTGTGGATACCGATGCGTTTGAGATCCTGCCCGATGGAATCTTTCTTTAAAAAGTTTTCCACCCTTTCATACGGCAGTCCATACTCTTTGGGAGACCCGATCAACAGATAATCGTCTCCCACGATAGATTCCCACATGGTCACGTGCGGAAAAACCATCGAAAAGGAACGGGTAATCGATTTGAAACTTTCCGGCGACATATTGGTGTGCACCCAAATGCAGGCCACTCCCTGCTCTGTCAATCGATTCCTGAGCAATTGGAAAAATTCCAGTGTGAACAAGGCGCCCACTCCTGATATCCAGGGGTTGGAGGGCTCGGAGATGATGACGTCATATTTCTTATTGCTCAAGGCTACATGATTGCGCCCGTCTTCCAGGATGGTGGTCAAGCGTTCATCGTCCAACGCCTGATGATTGAAAGGACCAAAAAACCGCGAACCCTCAATGACTGTGGAAGAAATTTCGACTAGGTCGATATCTTTAACGGCTGGAAATTGTTCGACCGCTCCCAGCGTGATGCCGCTCCCCTGCCCTATAACCAGAACCGATTGCGGGTCCTTCTGAAAAAACATGGGGAGATAACCAGAGAGCAGTTGAGTGCGCATGTCCAAAGCCAGAGAGGCGTCGGTTTTTCCGTTAACGCGCAAAAAGATATTTCCGGACACCGCAAGCTCCGTGGTCACGGTGGTATGCGTTCCTTCCCTGTAGAACAAAATCTTGTTGGTCCTGGCTTCTGCTTCCCGTAAATCCTCGATCCGGTAGGGCATGAAAGAACCGCTGGAAATGACGGCCTTATCCCAGGCATTCATGGAGTATCCGCCCCAAAGACAAGCTAAAAAGATCAACGGCAGTCCATATAATTTCATGGGAGCCTTTAAACTTTCAGATAAAGAAAGTAATCCCAATGCAAGAATAATATTGATAAAAACCGCCATGAAAATCGAGTTTTGAATCCCCAGGACTGGAATCATGAAAAATCCGCCCAGAAAGGAACCGAAAATGGTGCCCACGGTATTGCAGGCATAAACCCTGCCGACATCACGCCCCAGGTTCGACAGCCCGCGTGTCACAAGTTTCACCACTACCGGAAACTGGGCTCCCATGAAAAAGGTAGGGAGAAACAATAAGGAAAAAACAATCAAAAGATTAGACAATTGAGCCGTCGCAAAATCGATATCCCAGTTCTGGTAAACCCATCGATTCACAAAGGGAATTTCCCCAAAAAAAGGCAGGGCCGCCAGTGCGGAACATCCAATTCCGATCTGCAGAAGGCCAAAAACCTTGAGCAAATCCCTCATGCGGGTGACCCAGCGGGCAAAGCAAACGGTTCCCAATGCCAGCCCCAGAATAAAAATCGACAGGATCAGGCTGAAGGCATATACCGACGATCCCAACAACAGAGACAAGATACGGTTCCAGGTGAGCTGATACACCAGGGCGCAAAAACCGGAGACTCCAAAGGCAAGAAGAATGAATCGTTCCTTCCACGACATCGACCAGGACCCCCTTCCGGGGGTGGGGAATGGGTCACTGCCTTGACTGCTATCAGCAGTTTTTGCATTTATAACACCTCTTCCGGCGGACCGCGTAGCGTTGTCCGCATGTTCACTCCGGCCTTGGGCCGGTCGGCTCCAACCGGGACGGAAAAGCAGAAAAATGATGACGGCAATACCAATATTGAACCCTGCCGCAAGTTGAATGGTGGCGGACAATCCTAATAGCCGCATAAAAACATAGGCGCTGGTGGCGGCTCCAAATACCGCCCCAAAGGTGTTTATGCCGTAAAGAGTCCCCACATCCCGTCCTATTTGTCCCGGTTCGCTGGAAACAAATTTACTGAGTATGGGAAGCGTCGCCCCCATGAAAGTGGTGGGGATGAGCAGAATGGACCCGCAAATCAGAAAACGGTAAAAACTGGCCGCTGTATAGGAAAACTCTGAATTGAGGTAAATGGATTTGAAAAGGGGGAACGCCCAGTCGATGAAACTTGGTATGGCCAGGCAGTAAATTCCAATGGCCCCTTCAAGCAGAGCGTAGAGGGCCAGCGGATTGAAAAACCGGTCAATGACTTTGCCGCCAGCGTAGCTTCCCAGTGCAAGCCCGCCCATGAAAGCGGTGAGCACCGTGGCGATGGAGTAATGCGTGTTGCCCATGACCAGGGTCAACAATCGGGTCCAAACCACTTCGTAAATCAGGCCGGTAGCGCCGGATATGAAAAAAAAGAGGAAAACCCAAGTTCTGGAAATGGGGTTCAAGGAGGACAATTTTTCAAGGGATCCCTAATAATTCGATATTTTTCTATCAGGACCCGCTACGCGGGTAGGAGAATGCCAAGACAATATTCAGCACTTGTGATATTTAACCTTTGCCTTCATGCCCCGGAGGGGTAATACAGGATTCCATCATCTATAAATCCATCGTATGTGAATATTTGGTCCAGCGGAACGCTGGTTACCGGCTTACCGTTTTAGAACGGCCACAACGAAACCCAACGACAGCGTCCTTCCGGCCCGGCGACGCGGCATACCGTTTGGGAGTGCGGATATCTACCTTCCGGGAATCCCAGGAACCGCCCCGGAAAACCCGATTTTTTTTATTTTCCGCTCCCGTGGGATTCATCATGGGTGCGGTTTGATAATAAAACTGGTCATACCAGTCGTCCACCCATTCGGACGCGTTTCCGGCCATATCATAAACGCCATATACACTGCGACCCGTAGGGAAACTTCCGACCGGGGCCATGAATTCATAACCATCCGCCTTGCCAGCCAAATTGGCCCTTTTATCCAGCACTTTATTCCCCCAGGGGTAAATCAGGCCGTGGGTTCCGCGTGCCGCTTTTTCCCATTCCGCTTCAGTCAAAAGACGTTTACCGGCCCATTTGCAGAAATTCACCGCATCGAGCCATGAAACCCCGACAACGGGGTTTTTGGGTTTATGTAAAAGCGCGTGGTCCCCTTGAAAAAAAGGCACCGATGGTTCCACATAATTAGCGGCTCGCCTGAATTTTTTGTAGGACTCAACGGATACTTCGTATTTATCGGCATAAAAGGCGTTGAGGTAGATTTCCTGCTCAGGTTTCTCATCGAACCCGCCAGAAGAAGACCCTCTGGTAAATACTCCTTCAGGAATCAGGACCATCTCCCGGCCATCATCGCCTATAATGGTCTCGAAAATACTGAAGTCGCGGTTATCCACAATTTCCACTTTTTTAATTTTAACCGTCATTTTCTGCACTTCCTGATCGTGATCGATGGAATTCTTAATTTCCAGGATAATAACAAGCAAAAACAAAACGGTTATGGCAAAGCAAAAAATAATGCCTATCATCAGGTTTTTATCTTTCATATCGAATCAATTCGTGGAGAATAAATGTTTGTTGGAAAAAAAATTTGATTATAGTTTAAACCATCTTTAAAGCAAACAAAAAGAGATTACCCGTTGCCCTTGCAATCAATTGAAAACAGTGACCCTCCCAGGGGATGATCCTGAAATATCAGCAAACATTGAATTTTTCGAGATGGCCTTAAAATTTTATGAATTTGATCAAAGCCAAGGATTGCGCATTATCTTATTTGAAACCCGCTGAGGCCGAAATATTACGATTTTTCCGCAAAAAGGATCTTTCTGTGGAAAAGAAATCGGACCTCAGCCCGGTAACCATCGCGGATAGAAATGCGGAAGAAATTCTTCGTACAAAAATTGCCAGGGATTTCCCCAGCCACGGCATCATCGGCGAAGAGTTCGGCGAAGAAAACAGCGCGGCTGAATGGGTTTGGACAATCGACCCCATCGACGGAACCCGTTCTTTCATCAGGGGACTTCCCCTGTTTGCAACCCTGATCGCTCTTCTGCGGAATGGAGAGCCTGTCATGGGTGTCATTTCCCTGCCGGCGTTAGGAGAAACCGCTTGGGCGGTCAAAGGCCAGGGGGCTCATTGCGGCAAATCCCGATTAAACGTTTCCTCCTGTAAAAATCTTTCGAAAGCCCTGGTTGCCGTTGCGGACTTTTATTGTTTCCGTAAGAAAAAATGCGCCCGCCTGTTCAATCGGCTGGACAGGGAGGCCGGGATGATGAGAACCTATCCGGATGCTTTTGGACATCTCATGGCGGCAAGAGGGGTTGTCGATGTCATGGTGGACCCGCTGGCTTATATCTGGGATTATGCGCCTTGCAAAATCATGGTCGAAGAAGCGGGGGGTAAATTCGCCAATTTTACCGGCAATCGATCCAGCATTCGCGAAGAAACTGCCATTTCGGGAAACCCGCAATTAGTCCGGCAAGTACGAAAAATTTATTCCGAAGTTAAAACCAGCGTACCGCTGGACCAAATATAACGGTCGATGGGTTTTTGGCTGATGGAATCGTAAATAGCGCTGAAATTTTCATCCTGACATTTTTCGGGACTCATGAGCAAATTTGCCCACCGCGGAGCGGGGTCTGCGGTCTGCGGTCTGCGTTTATTCAAGAGGTTGCCGTCCCGCAAATCCTGAATCAATTTCGTGCCAGAATTGAATTTCCTTTTCAGGGGCCTTCCAGCACAGGTAAACTTCGCGCCCATCGCGAAGGCTTGGGAAATCCACCAATCCTTCCTTGATTCCTTTTATGATGCACCCTTTTGATTCCAAATCATTCATGATCCGGTTGAGCTGTAGTGCGGTGCCAAGATACTGTGTCCCCTGGACACTGCCGCCATCATATTTATGCTTTTCCCAGGCATTTTTAACATCAGGATATTTATTCCGAAGGTCGGAAGTCAATCCCTGTATTCGGGGGACTTCCTTCAAAAGCTGAGGAACGATGGAGTTTGCTTCCTCAACAGTGAAAAATTTTTTTTCCGCCATATAAAAGCTCCTGACCCTGGTCTGAAAACGATGGTAGTTGATATATTACCAATAACCCGATATTCAAAATTGATATCATCATATTTAATAACTGCCTCACCCACAATACCTGATTTTTAATCCCACAATTGGGTTTTATTCCTCGCCCCGCAACGCGGGAGGAAAAGAGGGGCTGACGCTTGTGATATCCTTATCCATTAACTTCATGCCCCGCCCCACTACGTGGGGAGGAAGCTTGGGCCGATTCTGTCCTAAAGTCAGTTGAAATTGCAACATGACCCCACCTGCGTTTTAATGGTTTTGCTAAGAAACCTAAATCAAACGTAAGGAGGCCATGTCATGCAAAAAGTACTGAAAAAAGGAAAAAGAAGCAATAGGAAAGAGCGGTTGTTGGCTTATGAGGAGTTTTTGAATCGTGAGCGAGGAGCCAGCCGTATTGAGTTGATTCAGATGCTGATTCCCTTGGGTTTGGCGGCGGTTGAGGCCGAGCTTCAGTCTGAGGTGATTCAGATAGCCGGAGGCCGTTATTCCCGTGATCTGCCTCAGTTTAAGAGATGGGGTTATAATGACGGTTCGGTTTATCTGGGAGACCAGAAGGTGTCGCTCAAGGTTCCCCGTGTTCGGGATGTGTTGAACGAAGAGGAAGTGTGCCTGACCTCTTATCGTGAATTTCGAAATCCCCGGAAGATTGACGAGACAATATTCAGTCGGGTGATCAATGGAATCAGTTCCCGCAAATACGAGCAAGCGGTGCAGGATGTTCCCGCCACGTTTGGGATCAAGAAAAGCAGTGTGTCCCGCAAATTCATCAAAGCTTCGGCCCGCAAGCTAAAGGAATGTCTGGAGCGTGATTTGAGCGGCCATGACATCCTTGCCATATTTATTGATGGCAAGAGCTTTGCGGATAACCAGATCATCATCGCCCTGGGAATCACGCTGGAAGGGAAAAAGATCGTATTGGGGTTCATAGAGTCCAGCACGGAGAATCACAGAGTGTGCCAGGATTTTCTGAACGGACTCATGGATAGAGGTTTGAACACGGAGAATGAAATCCTGT
>JADFGI010000431.1 GCA_022567815.1 Nitrospinota bacterium | reverse complement strand
TCTTCCTATTTGAAATAAAAAAATATTAAACCAAATCCTATTACCGACCCTGTTAATATGCTTAATATTGTTGCAATGTTTTCCAGCATTTTAAGAATTTCTTTTTCCATCATCACCTCACGCTCAGCCTCAAGGCCGGATAGTTGTGTTCCTGTTTCCCGCCGGTGTTCTCCCCCTTGCCCGCCAGCCAGTCCAGCAGGTACAGGGCCGACTTGCAGGCGTGTGACCAACGGTCATGGTTTGGGTCGGAATCCTTGATGGGAAGGCGTGTGTTTTTGTCTATCGGAAAGGCCCAGTTCTGAACGGCTTTTATAAGATTCGGGCACCCGTGTTTGGACACGGCGATAGCGCCGGGGATATTCAACAATTTCCGCATCACCAGCAGAGTTGGTTTGACGTAATGGACATGCCCCACCGCGATAATCGGAGGCCCCGGTTCGACATTCCGATGATAGAATTTAGAGAAGTACGGCTTGGCCTCGTCGTCGGCCAGGTTGTCGCGCCATGTTCTGTGACCGGAATCCCTCGCGGCCCCGGTCCTCATGTCGATAACGTGATCCCGATAGTGGTAATTTTGTTGGTTGATGTAATAACGCAAGTCGAACGCGGTCATGTTGCGGGCTTCATGTTCCGCGAAAAAGCAATAGCAAATCTTCCCATAACGCTCCAATTCCGGTGGGGCTGGCTTGATCTGCATGAACAGGGTGGAGCAAGGGTCTGACACCCCCAGGTCGGTAGACGTATAGGTGTCGTAGGCGCTTTCATACTCCACCATTGGGCCTTCCTGGACGTGAATCCAGGGAATATCATCGGCGGTGAGTGAAAGAAATTCCGGGAAAACCCGCCCTATGGTGGACACTTCATAATTTATTTCCTGCTCGGAAGCCCAAATCTCCTCGGTCATGTCCGGCTCATTGCGCTTGAGCCTTTGGGATTCCTCGTTTTTGAGCGGGTGTAGCGTCCAATGGAAGGTTTTCTTGTTTGTGGCCGGATCGTCGGCCATGCGGTAAAACTCGTTGCCGGCCCCGTTGGCGGTGGAGAGGTATATCTTGGAGTTGGACAATTCAGACAATGCCGCCAGTACCGCCGTGGAATCCTCCACAAAGGCAAATTCATCATTGAAACACACCGTCGCCCGACCCGATCTGCCAGCGGTGCCCCTGGACAAAATACCTTTGATGGAGGACTTGGTTTCCGGGAATAACAGTTTCATGGAGTTGTCGTTCGCCCCTCCCTCGACCCAACCCGCCCGCATCCATTCAGGCAGGTTGTTGAGACAAAACCTCGCCTTTCCCATCAGTGAAGACGGCGTACGGTCGTCAACGTCCTCCTCCCTCATGCTCATAAACAAGGCTTCCCGCATGTCGTAGAACAGCGCAAGCCACACCGAAGTCACCACCGCCATCCAAGAGGCCCCCATCTCCCTGGACTTCTCCTCCAGCCCACTCCTGCCGTACCGGATCAACCCAACCACCCATTTCAACGCATCGTCCTGAAACGGGAAAGTCACAAAAGGCGTCTTGGGATGCTGCGCCCGTCTCGGGTCAAGGCACCAGCAAAACGTATTTACAAAATATAAAAGAGAAGATTTGCAGAAAGATTTCTGAATGTCCTGCAATCCCGTGTTTCCGCTGGTCAAGGACTCGACCCTCTGGCGGTAAATCAGATTTTCCGTCCAATCGGCTATGTACCGGAGCGATGTATCACGCAACAATTCCCCCTGCTCCGCCGGACGCTCCCCAACCTCAATGGCAACCCTGGACGCTGAAACCTTTGTCTCGCTGGTAATGCAATAGGTGGTCTCACCCCCAACGGCCTGCTTCAACTGATAAGTGGGATAACCCGATACCAAAGACTCCGGCACCGCGTCCTCCCACAACGATAGAAACATTGGGGAATTAGCCATTGCCCTCCGTCATCCGGGATGGAATAACGCCGCTTTCATTCATTTCCAGCAGTTCTTCCTGGGTCATGGTCTTTAATTGCACCTGGTTGATCGTCACGGAACTGCCAATAATGTTTTGAATGTTGATGTTCCCCCGCTTGTTGAGCATTGGACGAGGCCCTAACTGGGTCCTGATCTCATGCAGCTTCACAGCAGCCATGGCGCTCTTATCATCTTTCCGTTCCCCTGCGCCTATCGCTTTCACATTTTTAGCTAAACTCTTGTCCCCCGAAATAACATCCCTGAAATATTCCAACTGAGACGCGCCATAGGTGCGATCCCATAAAGTTTCAAACCAATGCGCCCCGTAAACCGCTTTCTTAACGTATCCAAAATGAAGACCCAACTTCTCCTCGATCTCTAAGTATGGGACGCTCTTGGCCCACAGCTTGAACACCTCCACCTGCCTTGGTGTTATCCGCCTCCCCTCGACAACAGGGTTGAACTCCTCCTCCTCGTCAACAATCTCAGGGGTTAATGCGTCATCGGCTGTCACTCAAAATCCCCAGGGATTTCAATGGGAAACCCGGAATCCGGGATTTCTGGCAACGGCCAAGGAGGGTCTTCC
>JADFGI010000058.1 GCA_022567815.1 Nitrospinota bacterium | reverse complement strand
TTTCAGATGATTTCAGCAAAGCGGATTTGCCGTTTCTACTATTCTTAAAAAAACGAAAAATCGAAGGACTTTGAGATTTAGATCTTTCCATTACATAAGCCATATGACTGGTCTCCTAGAAAATGTTTTGCGGATTTTCACACAAAAATATTTTTAATCGGGTAATTTACCCACAACCATAGTAAATGTAACCTGATAAGTATACATAAATTAACACAAAAATTGGTAAAAAAAACAAAAATTTGTGCTTTTTATTAAATTTGTAATAATTCCCGCATTTTTTTCAACCAATTATTGGGAAAGTTTTTATACCCAAGTGAATATTGAAGGCACGAGTGAGTAAAAAAGGGCCAGCGTGACGCTGGAACCAGCGTTGGCATTTAGGAATTACTTGTGTGGTAATAACTTTTTTTTTAAAGGGACCAGAGGGATTTGCACACTCCCAGCGCCAACGGGGATGGTCGCCCTTATGCAAAGGACTCCCCAATGTAGTGTTAGACTCTTTTGTTGCGCAGATGATCTTCAAACACATTCGGCTCCTTGCTCCCGTATATTGATTTCAGGGATGCTCCGCTTTGCTTTTTCCTCGGTCATCTCTTATAATCCCGATTTTAGGGCGTCTCTAAATATTTAATTTGGACATGCACAAATTTTTAATCCCACCAGTGGGTTTAATTCCCCGTAGCTTGCTACGGCTTTTAGATGAAAATCTTTGTCGGATACCCCGTCCGCTTGCGGCGGGGTCGTTCATTACCAGAGACCAAAAACTTCTATTCATATAGAGATTAATGATTCTTCAAAAACCCATTGAACGTGACTATCTGGTCCAGCGCTACGCTGGTGAGGAGGCAAGATGCTGATTCAGTTGGACTGGTTGAAAGATTACGTGGAGTGGGGTGTTTCAAGCGAAGAGCTGGCGGAAGTCCTGTCCATGGGCGGGTTGGAAGTGGAGTCATTGGAGCAGGTTGAGTTGCCGGGTGGGAAAAAAACTGAGGTCATGGAGGTCAACGTGACTCCCAACCGGGGGTATTGTCTTAGCTACCGTGGGGTGGCGAGGGAAGTGGCCGCTCTTATGGGAAAGACTTTTAATTGGACTTTTTCCGAAGAGGAACTGGCGCAAACCTGGGGAGAGGTTCCGGTAGCGCAAAAGATCGCGGTGGAGAATCAGGAAGAAACCTTGTGTCCACGGTACTCAGCGATGGTGATCGAAAATGTGACTCCCGGTCCATCACCCAAATGGCTTATTGACCGCTTGACGGCAATGGGGCTCCGGCCCATCAACAATATCGTGGACGTCACCAATTATGTGATGTTTGAATACGGTCAGCCAATGCACGCGTTTGACAGGGATTTACTGGCTGGATTCAAAATCGTCATCCGTCGCGCTCATAAAAAGGAACCTTTTGCCAGTCTGGACGGCAGTCGTCTGGTTTTGGGAGAAGACGCCCTGGTCATCGCGGATGCGGAAAAACCGGTTGCCCTGGCAGGGGTCATGGGAGGGAGTAACAGCGAAGTTTCCGAATCGACACGGACCGTAGTGCTTGAGAGCGCCTGTTTCGATCCGGTGACGGTTCGCAAGGCGTCAAAAAAATACGGCCTCCGCACCGATTCCTCATTTCGCTTTGAGCGGTGCGTGGACATTTCAGCGGTGATATCGGCGCAAAGCCGGGCGGCTCTTTTGATTCAGCAACTGGCCGGAGGAGAAATTTGCCGTGAGCGCATTGATCTTTATCCCAATCCGGATATTTCAAAACCGATAAATCTCAGAGTCTCCAGGGTCAATAAAATTCTTGGCTTCAGCTTGAGCGAACAAAAAATCGGCGAATATCTGCAACGGCTGGGGATGCAATTGGAAACGTCCCAATCCAGCGGGGTTCTCAGTGTCAAAGTTCCCGAATTTCGTCCTACGCTGACACGCGAAATCGACCTCATTGAAGAAATCGCCCGACTGCACGGTTTTGGAAATGTTGAGATGGTTCACCCGGCTGGAGAAATCCTTCCCGTCAAAGTTTCCAGAAAGAGGGCGGCCACACAGACGGTCAGGCAAACCCTTTGCCATCTGGGGTTCTCCGAGGCCATCAATTACAGTTTTATTGAGGCGGATAACGCGGAAGCCTTTAAATCAGCGTTTGCAACCACGTCTCAGACGGGACTGGTCAACCTGAGCAATCCGTTAAGCAATGAGTGGTCCGTCATGCGTACCAGCCTGATTCCCGGCTTGCTGACGGTTGCCGCCAGGAACCTGAGCAAAGGTCAGAAACCGGTCAAGATATTTGAGCTGGGCGATATTTATTTCCGCGAAGAAAATCAGCAACAGGCCGTGGAAAAAACCTGTATTTCCGCCTTGGTCGTAGGTCCATACGAGCCCAGTGTTTGGAAGGAGTCCGGGAAGGGGTATGACTTTTTCGATCTGAAGGGGGCTCTGGATACGGTGTTGGCGCAATTAAAGTTGTCATTGGAGTTTCAACCGTCGCAAAATGCTTTTCTTGCTCCCGGCAAAAGCGTGGATTGCTGGATTGGAGGGAGAAAGGCCGGCTATTTCGGGGAATTGTCTTCCGAATTGTTAACTAAATGGGATATCGGCCAGCCAACCTATGTATTTGAAATCGATTTTGAGGAGGTCGTTTCCGTCCTTCCGGACAGGCCACAATTCAAACCGATTGCCAAATTCCCGGAGACCTATCGGGACATATCCCTGCTGGTCGATCAGGCAGTGCCTTCCAGCGAAATCTACGACTTGATTCTCGAAACCAGCGCTCCCCTGATCCGTCGGGTGGACCTTTACGACCATTTTGCAGGTAAAAAAATTGAAAAAGGCAAAAAGAGCCTGACGTTTTCCCTGGCGTTTCAATCCGCAGAAAAAACCCTGACCGATGAAGAGGTGAATCCTGTATTCGAGAAAATCGTGCAGGCGCTTTCCGATAAATTGGGCGCCAGATTGCGAGAGTAGTTCTATTGCAAAACCTGATGATTGACACCCTAAATTGCCAATGCTAGGATTCGCCCATGAACTCGGAAAAAATTGAAAAACTGTCGCAACTGGTGACATCGATTATTGAGGAATCCGGTAAATTAAAAGCCGAAGTCCAGCGGTTAAATGAAAAGATCGAGGAAATGGAATCAGAAAATCGGGCGGTGCTGGAACGAAACCGGAAAGCCCGGACTGACTTGAAAAGGCTGTACGCTTTGGAGGATTCCAACCGGAAAATGGAAAAGGAAAAGTCAGTGGTCCGAACCAAAGTAAACACCCTGTTGGAAAACCTTGAGAAAATGAATTTTGCCTGATTTCCGCCAAAGGGTTTCATACCCCGACGCGCAACGCGGGGAGGAGATGCGGGGCAGACTCCTCCGCGGAGGGCGAACTTGCTCACGAGCCCCGGAGAACCTTAGTTAGCAGAGAAAGCTGTTGCCATTTGGGTCCAGCGTCACGCTGGTCGCTTGCGGCGGAGTCGTTCATTATGTCTGAAAGCATAAAATTAAATATCCATGGACGGAGCTACAGCGTCAAAAAAGACGCCTTTTCCGTTGATCCAGAGGAAGTTGCTTCCCTGGTAAACTCCAAAATGCAGGAGTTGTCAGGAGCCGGGGGAATCAACTCGACATCGGATTTGGCCATCCTCACCGCGCTGAATATTGCTCATGATTTATTGGAGGAAAAACAGAAGGCTGGGGAAAATAACCAGAGTGATAAAAACCGTATCGACACCTTGATCCAAACTCTCGAAAAAGGCGTTGAAAACATTAAAATTTAAAGGATTCTGTCTTATGACATAACCCTTGAGGGGTGGGTGGCTTTGTGCTAGGATTAAAATTGAAAAGAAAGTTGTGCTTCCCTGTTGTGTTCGTGTAAAAATTTAATTTTTTTGAGCCAACATTTCGTAAACGGGGTTGATGAATCTATTGCGGTGTGCAGGCCTTGTTGTCAGAGGAAGTCTTAAGCAATATACGGATACCCCACCTGTCCTTGACAGGTTCAAAAAATGGTTTTTATACGGCATCAGCGGGGAAGCTTCTTAGTATAGTTAGTATATTAAGAAGGTTTTTGGAAAGGGACCGTATCGGTTTGGTCAAAAACGGTAGTTTTAGGGAATTCAGGAAAAGGCATGGAACTGGTAATGAAGTTGATCGGAATTTTAATTCCAGGTTTCGAGAAACGTATTTGGGATTGATAATTCTCAACAAAACCGAAATCATGGTTTTGTTTTCAAAGATAAAATTTCAAAAGGTTTTTATTTCAGGAAACCTTTACTTTTGAATCTTCGATCGGAAAGCAAAGCTTTTTCTCCCTTGCTTTTGACTCCTCCTTGCCAAGTTTTGGCCTTGCCCTGATGTGGAGGGTTTTTTAAAACCCATCCTGTTCTCTCGGTTTTACCCATTTGACAAATGATTTGCAGGAATTTTTGCCGCCATGTCCCTTTCTTGAAGCTGGAAGCTATTGAGTTGATGGCTTGTTAAGAATAGAAAGTGGTCGGGAGTTAGAACCGAAAGCAGAAAACATTGCACGTCGTGAGCAAACTCGCCCTCCGCGGAGGAGTGGTCCCGGCGCGAGTAATTGAAATTTTGTTCCCAAGGATAAATTGGGCTCCCCAGAAGAAACCAGGAAGTCGATTCGAAAAGAGATCACCCGGATACGGGGGGAATTGAGTGAGGAATCAATACGGTTAAGGAGCCGGGAAATAACTCAGAAATTAGTGGAATTGGCAGAATTCCGGGCTTGCCGGAATATTTTATTTTTCCTGTCCTTGCCAAGGGAAGTTCAGACGGATGAGATGATTCAGAAAGCATTGGACTTGGGTAAAAAGGTTTTTGTCCCTATTGTCGATGCGAATCACCGGCGGTTAAATATTTCAGAAATACCGGGTTTGGATATTGAATTTGAAGAAAAAAGATTTGGAGTTCGTGAACCCGGCTGGCCGCATTTAAAGATCGTATCGCCCAAGGTTCTTGATTTTGTGTTGGTCCCTGGCTTGGCGTTTGACCGTAAAGGGGGCAGGATTGGTTATGGCGCGGGGTATTACGATAAGTTTTTAAAGGAAGTTCTTGACCACGTGGTTCGAGTGGGCGTGGCCTTCGATTTTCAGGTGCTGGATTCGATTCCGCAAACGGAGTTTGACGTCCCAGTCCAGAAAATCCTGACGGAGAAAAATTTGATAATCTGCTGATGCCCGGTTTTTGGCATGCAGTTTTTTATATAAGGGAGCGAAGATGGACATATTCTTCACCATGAATGTTAAATTCACCACCCTGCTGATAGGAATGTTTGTTGCCCTTCTGGGGGGGTACCTCATTGGGTATTTCCTCAGAAAAATATTTACGGAATACCAAATCAAAGATGCGGAGGAATTGACGAAAAAAATTGTCCGGGATGCAGATAATGAAGCCCGGAACCGTTTGAAAACGGCCGATATTGAAGCGAAAGAAAAGCAAATCGCCGCTAAATCTCAATGGGACAAGGAAATTAAAGGCAAACGAGATGATATAAGAGAGCAGGAATTAAAAGTACAAAAAATGGAAGATGGTTTTCGTAGGCAAGTCGAAAGCGTTCGAGATCAAGAGAGATCTATTGATAAAGAATTGAAAGCGCTGGCCGGCAGGGAAGAAGTGTTGAAGGGTGACCAGGAAAAATATAATTTCCTTATTAAGGAAGAAATTGAAAAGCTGGAAATCATAGGGTCTTTTACCGCCAATCAGGCGAAAGAAGAAATTAAAATGAAGGTCCTTGATGAAGCCAGAATGGATGCCGCAAAGGAAGCCAGGAAGATTGAAGAAAAGGCCAAGGCCCAAGCAGAAGATGAGGCAAGAAGGCTGGTAACCATGGCGATCCAGAGGATATGCTCGGATCACGTTGCCGAAACCACCGTTTCCGTCGTGGAACTCCCCAACGACGAGATCAAGGGGCGGATCATTGGGCGGGAAGGGCGCAATATTCGGGCTCTGGAGCAATGCACGGGAATCGATTTAATCATTGACGACACGCCGGGAGCGGTTGTTCTTTCGGGATTCGATGCCATCCGCCGGGAAGTGGCACGCCGTGCCCTGGAAAAATTGACTCAGGACGGCAGAATTCATCCGGGCCGTATCGAAGATGTCGTAAACAAATGCAAGAAAGAAATCACCCAGCAGATCAAGGAAGCGGGCGAGCAGGCCATTCTGTCGGTAGGTATCGACAATGTGCCGCCGGACATGGTTCGGTTGCTGGGCCGCCTCAAGTACCGCACCAGTTATACCCAAAACGTGCTTGAGCATGTGCAGGAAGTGGCGTGGATATGCGGGCACATCGCCGCTGAAATCGGATTGGACGTTCAGATGGCCAAACGGGCGGGATTGTTTCACGATATTGGCAAGGCCATCGACCATCAGACCGATGGAACGCACACGCAACTGGGAGTTGAAGTGGCGAAGCGATATAACGAGCACAAGTACATAGTCAATGCCATCGCCGCCCATCATGAAGATGTCGAGTGCGAATCCCTATACGCAGTGCTGGTGACTGCTGGAGATACCATTTCCGCATCCCGTCCCGGAGCACGCAGGGAAATGCTCGAAACCTATGTCAAACGGATGACCAAGCTGGAAGAAATTGGCGACTCCTACAAGGGAGTGGAAAAGACCTATGCGATTCAGGCGGGGCGGGAGATTCGTATCATGGTTATGCCGGATGGCATCAGCGATGAAGAATCCCATATGCTGGCGCGGGATATTGCAAAACGTATTGAAAAAGAGGTCACCTATCCTGGTGAAATCAAAATCACCGTGGTGCGGGAAAGGAGGTTCACGGAAATTGCCCATTAAGTCGATCAAGAGTAAGGAATGGAAGACCCGGCCGCAAGCGGACGGGGTATCCGACAAAGGTTTTCATTTAAAAGCCGTAGCCAGCGTGACGCTGGACCCGAATGGAAAATACTTTTTGAGCAGCATACGTTATCTCGACCAAACGATTTTTCCAGTTGCCCCTACGGCTAGTAGCTACGGGGTATGAAACCCACTGGTGGGAATGAATTTCCATTACGAAAATGGGCTTGCATCATTATCATTTTAGTGTAAGAAAAGGTTTTTTGTGCCCTCATTCATTTTGTAAGGGTAAGAGTTTTTCCTCCTGTATCAACGCGGAGTCCCCGTAGTTCCTCACCTTTAACTTTAACAATTCCGGTCATCAATAAAACTCAATGGAAGAAACAGGTCATTTAATAAAGCAGAGGCTGGAAAAAGTAGATGAGCTTCGCGCCAGGGGAATCCGTCCCTTCAATAACAAATTTAAAGTAAACGCCGTCATTGACTCCCTTGTCAGCGATTATTCCCACTATTCAAAAGAAGAACTCGCCGAGAAAGACGTGGAATGCGTTGTCGCAGGCCGCATAATGACCCGCAGAAAACACGGCAAGACCACGTTTATTCACATAAAAGACCGAACCGGGCAGATGCAGGTTTTTGTGAATGAAAAATTACTGGGCGCGGAACATTACGAAACCTTCGGTAAGTTTGACATCGGTGATATTGTCGGGGTTCGGGGAAAAATCTCCAAAACCAGAACCGGGGAACTCACCCTGTTTGCGGATACCTTGACTCTCATCACCAAGTCCCTGCAACCGCTTCCCGAAAAATGGCATGGTCTCAAGGATATTGAACTCCGTTACCGGCAACGCTATGTTGACCTCATCGTCAACCCAGAGGTGAAACAGATTTTTGTTTACCGAAGCAGGATCATTCAGGCCATTCGCAACTTTTTGAATGACCGGGATTACCTGGAAGTGGAAACGCCGATGATGCATTCCATCCCCGGCGGCGCAACCGCAAAGCCGTTCAAGACCTACCACAACGCCCTGAACATGGAACTCTACCTGCGAATCGCCCCGGAACTTTACCTCAAACGCCTGGTGGTGGGAGGCCTGGAACGCGTTTACGAGATCAATCGTAGTTTTCGCAACGAAGGCATATCCACGGATCATAATCCGGAATTCACCATGCTGGAGTTTTACACCGCCTACGTCGATTATAATGATTTAATGGACCTAACCGAAGAGCTTTTTCGTTATATTGGTAAAGGGGTGTTCGATACCTTGAAATTTCCTTACACCCATGTCGTTGATGGGGAAGAAAAAGAAGGGACATTCGATTTTGGTCAACCCTTCAAACGGATTCCGTTCAAGCAGTCTTTGACTGAGATCGGTGGTGTGCCAGAAGAAGCGGTGGCGGACCCGGAAAAGGCGGTGGCTTTTGCACTGGGGCATAAAGTTCATCTGGAGAAAAAAGACACCCCTGCAAAGGTGCTGGCAAAATTGTTCGATACCTTTGTGGAGCCGAAACTGATCCAGCCGACCTTCGTTATTGATTATCCTTTGGAGTTGTCTCCGCTTTCGCAGAAGAAAGCCGATGACCCCAGTCTTGTGGAACGATTCGAATTGTTTGTTGGCGGTAAAGAAATCGCCAATGCCTATACAGAGTTGAACGATCCGATCGATCAAAAACAGCGGTTCGAGGAGCAGGTCGCGGAAAGGCAGGCCGGAGATGATGAAGCGCATTGGATGGATCTTGACTTTATCCGGGCGCTGGAGGTTGGCATGCCGCCGACTGCCGGAGAAGGAATCGGCATCGACCGTCTGACTATGTTGCTCACCAACTCGCAGTCGATTCGGGATGTTATCCTGTTTCCTCAGTTGAAAAAAGAATCCTAACCCGCCCCGTTACACGGGGAGGAAGCCCCACTGCGTGGGGAGGAAAAGCCCGCTACGCGGGAGGAGAAGTTGGGCTGACGCTCGCTTCGCTCACCAGCCCCGGAAGAACCTTTGCGGGCGCTGAAAATAAGACAGAGTGGAATTTTCACAGAGCCTGGTAGTAGCACAGGCTTTCCAGCCTGTGCCTGAAAATGCGTTGTTTGAATAACCGGTTATTTATTTTCCATCCTTTGTCCTGAAAATTCTTATTGCATGGCTTACGAACTATTCGTCAGTTTGCGTCATCTGCGGGCCAAAAGAACCCAAAAATTTATTTCCCTGAACACTTGGATATCCATCGGGGGAGTGGCGTTGGGAGTCATGGCCTTGATCGTGGTCATTGCGGTCATGTCCGGATTCGGAAAAGATTTGCGCGACAAAATCCTGGGCACCACCAGCCATGCGGTGATCACCAATATCAACCGATCGGGAATCAGCGATGTTGACAAAATCATCCAGCAGGTGAAGTCGATTCCTGGTGTCACCGCCGCGTCTCCATTTATCATGAACCACGTCATGTTGACTCATGGGGACTCGGTATCAGGAATCGTAATTCGCGGCGTGGACGTTGTCCGCGAGGCGGGATTGTCTGATCTGCAAAAAAACCTGATTCACGGAAGCCTGGATTTCATGGAAGCGGAAAAGAAAAAAAGCCAGGCCAAATCCGGATCCGGTAAATTTTTTCGGGCCGGAGTGGTCTTGGGAAAGGAACTGGCCCGCCGCTCCGGATTGCGAGTGGGAGACGTGGTGTCGATGGTGTCGCCATCTTCCCGCATCACGCCGATGGGTTTGATCCCGAAAATAAAAGTATTTTATGTGGCGGGGATTTTTGAATCGGGGATGTTTGAATATGACGCCAATCTGGCTTTTATTTCCATTCCGGCGGCGCAGAAATTTTTTTCCATGAAGGAGAAAGTGACTGGCATCGAGGTTTGGGTGGATGATATTGAGGAAGCGGACACCATTGCCAAGGCCATTCAGGAAAAAATAAAATTTCCGTTTTTTGTCCGCGATTGGATGCGGATGAATAAAAACCTTTTTTCCGCTCTGCGATTGGAAAAAATCGTGATGTTCGTGATCCTCATCCTGATCATCCTGGTCGCGGCATTTAATATCGTCAGCACCCTGTTCATGGTGGTCATGGAGAAAACCAAGGAAATCGCGATTTTAAAATCGATGGGAGCTACGAGCAAAAGCATTATCAAAATTTTCAGTTACCAGGGGTTGATTATTGGACTGGTGGGAACCTTCGTGGGTTGTGCCTTGGGTTTCACCATTGTCCCAAATTTGAATGAAATCGTCGGGTTAATTGAGGATATTTTTGGATTCACCGCTTTTCCCAGTGATATTTATTATCTCGATAAACTTCCTTCTGAAATCCAGTACATGGATTCTTTCCTGATCGTCGTTTTTTCAATCATCATTTGTTTTGTTGCTTCGCTTTATCCCGCCTGGAGGGCTTCCAGACTGGACCCGGTGGAGGGACTCCGATATGAGTGATATTGAAACAACAGGCTCAACTGATTCGAGGGTACTTCTCCAGGGAATTGACGTTCATAAAAGTTATGAAACGCCACGCGAAACTTTGCATATTTTGGCCGATGCAAATCTGGAAATTATAAACGGAGAAATGTTGGGGATTGTCGGGGCGTCCGGGGTGGGAAAGAGCACACTCCTGCATGTTTTGGGCGGTCTGGACCGGCCCAATTCCGGTTCCATTTTGTTTCAAGGCAGGGATATTTATCAGCAGAATAACAATTTTCTGGATAAGTTCCGCAATAATAATGTAGGTTTTGTTTTCCAGTTTTTCAACCTTTTGCCGGATTTTACGGCTTTGGAAAACGCGATGTTTCCGGCCCTTATCCGCGATGCGGATCGAAAAGCCGCGCAGGAAAAGGCGGAGGATCTTTTGTGCCAGGTGGGGCTAAAGGATCGCCTGCAACATAAACCCAGTGAATTGTCCGGCGGCGAAAGTCAACGCGTGGCCTTGGCGCGTTCTTTGATGAATCAACCCGATCTTCTGCTGGCGGATGAACCGACGGGAAATTTGGACAGTCACTCCAGCGGTGTCCTGATTGATCTGATCCGTAAATTAAATGAAGATTTCAAACAGACGATCGTGATCGTGACCCACAGTCAGAGCATCGCCCGGAAAATGGACCGGGTTCTTCAACTCCGCGAAGGGAAAATTAATCCCATTGACAAGGACCTGATTATATAATTCCCCATTACATGGGTCGGACCCCACTACGTGGGGAGGAAGAGAGGGCTACGCTCGCTTCGTTCACCAGCCCCGGACAACTCCCTGGAAAAAATGTTAGGACAAACAATTCGGCAGAATGGAGGGTAAGGTTAGCCAAAAACCCATAGCACGTTAATATTTGTTCCAGCCCTGGGCTGGTCGCACGTTAATATTTGATCCAGCCCTCGGCTGGTCGCACGTTAATATTTGATCCAGCGTTGCGCTTGTCAGCGTCACGCCGGTGAGAGAGGAATCATGAAACTGGAAAAAGTAGCGGCTTTGGTTGGCGGGGTTGTTAAGGGCGATGGGTCGATAGAGATCAACGATGTCCGTGGGATCGAGGATGCCGGTGAAGGCCATGTGACGTTTATCGCCAAAAAGAAATTCATGCCTCTTTTGACTCAATCCAGGGCGTCTGCGGTAATCGTCGATCATGCGGTCGATGCGAAAATGGCCCAGATAATCACAGCCAGTCCCATACTGGCTTTTGCCAAACTCCTCGACGCCTTTCATCCCGAATCAAGGCCCGAACCCCATATTGATTCCCGCTCGGCACTGGGTCAAAACGTGACGCTGGGAAAAGATGCCACCATTTCCCCGTTTGTTTCCATCGGCGACAACGTGTCCATCGGTGATGGAGCCATTTTTTATCCGGGAGTGGTTGTGGGATCCGACTGCGGTATCGGAGACGAAGTCATTCTTCATCCCAACGTGATTCTGTATCGGAACACGGTCCTGGGCAACCGTGTTATTT
>JADFGI010000430.1 GCA_022567815.1 Nitrospinota bacterium | reverse complement strand
TCGAAGACCTGAATGTAAAACAGAAATCGCTCAAACGTGCGCAGGATTTGGAAAAACGGGTCCGCGCCCAGGTTGAAGTGGGGACCGTCGCTCCTCTTGATATACTTCAGGCGCAATCGGAAGTGGCTTCCCGTGAAGAACTTCTTTTACAGGCTCAAGATCTCATTCAGGACAACGAAGATAATTTAAAGAATATTTTGAACATCAATTTTGATTCTCCAGATGGACAGAAAAAAGTCAGACCGTTGGACAGGCCAATGATCCAACCGAAAAAAGAAATCGAGTTGAATGAAGCCATCAAAAAAGCGCTGGCAAGCCGCCCCGATTATTTGTCACGGAAAACCAAACTGGCAAATGATCATATTCTGGTCAAATACAATGAAAACCAGGTTTATCCGACGCTGGACCTGTTTGGCAGTCTGGGGTTGAACGGAATCAGCGGAAATGCGATATCTATTGTGGATACTCAAACGGGTGCGTCTAGGCAAAGCTCCTTCGGCGGCGGGTATGACGATGCTCTTTCCTTTTTAGGTTCAAGGGATTATTACCAGTGGGAAGTGGGTCTTAGAATGAGTTACCCCCTTGGCAACCGTTCCGCCAAGAGCAGGCTCACGGCTTCCCGGCTTCTGGTAGCCCAGACTCTGCTGGATATCAAGGATCTTGAAAAAAAGATTGTCGTCGAAGTAAGAGAAGCCGTTCGTCAAATCAAGACAGAGGCCAAGCGGGTTCAGGCCGCGGGTCTTGCGCGGGAACTGGCGCAGAAAAAATTGGATGCGGAAGAAAAAAAGTTTGAAGTGGGACTGTCCACCAGTTTCAACGTTTTGGAATTTCAGGAAGACCTTGTTGAAGAACAGAGCAACGAGATTCGTGCAATCATCGACCACAGGAAATCCAGGATCAGATTGAGGCAAGTGATGGCGACGACACTGGATGCCCACAACATCCAAATGTCCACGGATCTTGATAAAGATTCATGAAAAAATCCCTCATTTTTATTGGGATCTCCTTTCTCTTAATTCTCGTTTATATTTTCTCGTCCAATTCAAGCAGTAATGAAGCCGATCCCACATCAGGATTCAAAAGCACGGAAGTCCTGCGCGGTGATTTAACGGTAAAAATCTCTGCCACTGGGGTTGTTGAACCTAATTTCAAAGTGGAGGTGAAATCCAAAGCCAGTGGCGAAGTTTTAAAGTTTTCTTATGAAGAAGGCGACCGGGTGGAAAAGGGTAAGCTTTTGCTCCAATTGGATAAATCTGACGAGCAAAGGAATGTGGCCAAGGCCAGGGCTGAAAAATCCAGCAGTATCGCCAAATTAATGAAAGCCAAAACCGCCCTATTACTGCAGGAAAATAAATATGAAACGGATCTTCAAAAAGCCAAATCCGCAGTTGAATCTGCGGAAGCCAGTTTAAAAGAATCGGAAGACAAACTGAAACGGCAGAAGGATCTTTTCGAGAAAAAATTTGCGGCACAGGAGGCATTGGACGCGGCGCAAACCGCTTTCAAAGTCAATAGGCAAAACCTGGTTCAATCCCAGACCCAGGTGCAGGCGGCGATAGATTCCATCTATGACATCACCATGAAGAAGAATGAAATCGATCTCGCAAAGGCGGATTTGGAGCGGTCGAACATCACTTTGGAAGAAGCTCAGGAACGATTGGATGAGACGGAAATTTTCGCTCCCATAACTGGCGTGATTATTGAAAAAATGGTTGAAGAAGGCCAGATCATCGCTTCGGGAATTTCAAATGTCAGCGGTGGAACGGCCCTGGCGACCATCGCTGACATGTCACGTTTGTTTATCATTGCGGATGTGGACGAGACGGACATCGGTTTAGTGCAAATAGGCCAATCAGTTTCCATTACGGCAGACGCATTTCCGGAAAAAACTTTTCAGGGAAAAGTTAAACGAATCGCCCCTCAGGGGAAAGTTGAAAACAGCATCACCATCTTCAAGGTAAAAATAGAAATCCTCGAATCGGGAAAAAATATATTAAAACCCATGATGTCCGCCAATATCGAAATCGTCACCGCGGCGGCGAAAGATACTCTTTACCTTTCCAGGGGGGCTGTGAGAAAAGAGGGAAAGGGATTTTATGTGGTCATCCTTGAAAACGGCAAGCCAAAAAAATTTCCCATTGAAACGGGAATAGAAAATCCCATCCACACCCAGGTTCTTTCCGGTTTGAAAAAAGGGCAGAAAGTTATTTTGGGGGATTGGGAGAAATTGCTGGCTGAAGCGGGAAAAAAGAATGAAAAAGGTTCTACGTTGAAGAAAATTCTCTGGATGATCCGATCTAAATAGCAATAATCAGAGTAACGAGAAATCATTAGTTTCCCTTTTTTTAAGACCTTTGCAAAACAGGAAAAAGGCTCTGCGATGATTGACGTACTGGATTTATGCAAAATCTACCAATTGGGCAACGTGGAAGTTCCCGCCCTGATCGATGCGACTTTCTCGTTTGACCGAGGGGAGTTTATTGCCATCATGGGTCCTTCAGGAAGCTGAAAATCCACACTGATGAACCTGC
>JADFGI010000057.1 GCA_022567815.1 Nitrospinota bacterium | reverse complement strand
AAGATCTGCGCGAAAAGTTTCCGGTATTCCCGCCACCACCTCCCACTCCAACAGGACCTTCCTGGAAACCCAAATTTCGCGGTTACCAGCACGATGAAATTCTCACCCGTTCCGTCAAAACCGATGCCGAAGGAAAGGCGGAATTCACTTTCACCCCTGAGCGAGAAGGCTATTACCGGGTGGAATGGACGGGGCCGGAAAAAGGCGCTCCACCGGTCACGGGTTCCACCACCGTTTGGGTGGCGACCCGCGCGACCACCGATCTTGGCGCCCGCCACGGAGGCCTGGAGATCATCGTCGATAAAGATACGTTTCATTCCGGTCAAACAACCCCGGTCATGCTGATAGCCCCCACCAATGACCGCTACGTTCTTTTCAGCGTCGAAGGCGATGACCTGTACAGTTACCAACTGGTGCACATGGAAGGTCCGGTCAAACTCATCCAATTGGATATCGAGGAAAAACACGTTCCCAACATTTTTTTGAACGCCGTCATGGTCAGCGACCGGCAGATGTTTCAGGATTCCAAACAGGTGATCGTCCCGCCGGTAAAAAACTTCCTCGAAGTTAAAGTGGAATCGGATAGAGACAGCTATCAGCCGCAGGAAGAGGGCACCCTGACCGTCACGACTCTTGACAGCGATGGCAATCCTGTATCAGCGGAAGTGGCGCTGGGCCTGGTGGACGAATCGGTTTATGCCATTCAAAAAGATCTCGCCCAGGATCCGCGGCAATTTTTCTTCGGCAAAAAAAGGATTCACCGTCCGCAAACCAAAAGCACGTTTCAATTCAAATCGTACCTGAAACTGGTCGAAGGAGAAAAAGGGGGATTGCTGGATGAGCGGGAATTACGAAATATACAATATAATGCCCCGGCCCGTTATGACTATAAAGAGATGGACGGAGGCGGAGTGAGAAGGGAAGCTGTCCAAAAAATGCGAAAATCCTCAGTTCCATCCAGGCAGGCGGGAATGCTCGCCGAGGACCGCATGGCTCCGCTAGCTTTGGAGTCCGCTTCAAGGATGGATGCCGACCAGAGCATTATCGGAGGGGCCGATGAAGGGCCTGCGGTTCAGGTGAGAGCGGATTTCCGTGCCACCGCGTTCTGGCAACCCAATCTGGTCACGGACAGAGACGGCAAGGCCAGCGTCAAGGTGAAGTTTCCCGATTCGCTCACTGAATGGCGGACCACCGCCAGGGTCGTCTCCAGAAGCAACCAGTTCGGAATCGCGTCCGCCAGCATGCGGACGCGAAAACCTTTGATCGTCCGCCTTCAGGCTCCGAGATTTTTTGTGGTGGGAGATTCACTCACCGTTTCCGCTCTCATCAACAATAATACCGATACCGCCATGAAGGTCAGCCCGTCGATAAAAGCGGAGGGCTTGACCCTCCTCGGAGCGATTTTTGACGGTAAACGGGTTGAAAGTATCAAGGAAATCCAGGTCCCAGCTGGGGGTGAAAGACGCATCGACTGGAAGGTGCGGGTGGACCAGCCCGGCCCGGCTAAAATTATTGTCACCGCCAGGGAAGAGAATTATTCCGACGCGATGGAAAAAACCTTTATTGTTTACGAGCACGGCATCGAAAAATTTATCGCCAAATCAGGGAAAATGCGTGGCGATGAAATCAGTGTCCGTTTAGATATTCCTAAAAACCGGAAAAAGGACAGCACTCGCCTGGTGATTCAGGTCGCGCCCAGCATCGCCGTCACCATGCTCGACGCCCTGCCCTACCTCATCGACTTTCCCTACGGTTGCACCGAGCAGACTATGAGCCGCTTTCTTCCCGCCGTCGTAACTGCAAAAACCCTGGCCGATTTGGGCTTGAAACCTGAATCGATCGCCGGGAGAATATTTGGCGGCATCGACGCATCCTTAACAGGGAAAACTCATCCCAAGGGAAAAAAGGACCTGGGCTCTCTCGATCAGATGGTGGACAAAGGGCTCAAGCGTTTGTACGATTTCCAGCACAAGGACGGCGGATGGGGCTGGTGGAAGAAAGGCGAAAGCGATCACTTCATGTCGGCCTACGTTCTTTGGGGATTGACGCTTGCGAAAAATTCCGGCGTTGAGGTGAATGTGGATGTGCTTGAACGCGCTTTCCGGTTTCTCGACCGGGAACTGGTGGAAGAGGAAACCCGTTTCGATCAACAGGCCTGGATGCTGAACGCGTTGGCTTCCACTCATGCTATTTTGAAATTACCGAAAATCAGCCCCTTCCAGTCCACTGCCCTCAAGAACCTTTGGAATAACCGGACCCGGCTCAACGCCTACACACGGTCCCTGCTGGCGGTGGCCGCACACCATTACGGTGAAAAAGAGAAAGCTGAAATTCTGATCGAGAACCTCGAAAACGGTGTGAAGATCGATCTAGCCCCGGACACATCCATCGTCCAGCGGGGAGAACAAAAATCGGGCAAGGGGGTCATGGCTACCGCTCACTGGGGGCAGGACGGTATTTATTGGCGCTGGTCCGATGGCGGGGTGGAGGCCACCGCCTTTGCTTTGCGGGCGCTTCTTCTCATCGATCCCAAAAACAAATTGGTCAAACCGGTGACCAACTGGCTGGTCAAAAATCGGCGCGGCTCTCACTGGAGCAATACCCGCGACACGGCCATCACCATTCTCGCTCTCAACGATACCCTCCGTCAATCCGGTGAACTGAACGCCGACCTTGAATACGAAATTTTTGTGAACGGTCAATCCATCGCCCGAACGAAAGTAGAAGATGTTCTGAGCGCTCCCAGTATTTATCCGGTGGACCCAAAGTTCATCCGGGATGAAAAAAATGAGATTCAAATCGTTCGCAAGCAAGGCACGGGGCCTTTATATTTTTCCATTCAGGCGAAATATTTCAGTTTGGAAGAACCAGTAACTCCCGCCGGCAACGAGATTTTCCTGCGCCGTCAATATTTCAAACTGGTGGGCCGGCCCACTTTACTCAAGGGCCAGGTTTACGACAGGGTCCCCTTGAACGACGGCGATAGCGTGTTAAGCGGCGAACGCATAGAAACTTTGATCACCGTGGAAGCGAAAAACAATTACGAATACCTCGTCATCGAAGACTTGAAACCGGCGGGATTTGAATCGGTGAAGATCCGCAGTGGAGAAAGCCTTTATGCCAGGGAATTGAAATCGTCGGCCACGGACAAAAGGCTTGGAAAACCAAAAAAAACCTTATCGAGCGCATCCATGGAAGGAATTTCTTCTCCCATCATGCCACCCGGTCAAGGCCCGGCCAACGATTACACGGGCCGTAGCCGGTGGGTCTACCAGGAGTTGCGGGACCGTAAAGTGGCCATGTTCATCGACAAATTGCCGGAGGGGATTTGGGAAATCCGCACCATCCTGCGGGCCGAGGTTCCGGGAAAATTTCACGCTCTGCCGGTATCGGGACACGCCATGTATATCCCGGAAATCCGCGCCAATGGCAAAGAGATTCGTTTGACGGTCACGGACCGGGAAAAATAAGGAAGAAGATCAATATGTCAAAAAAAAGCGCCCCCGGATTAAGGGGGGCGCTAACTAACGGAGAGGAAAACTGTGCACTTCTTACCTATACGATGTTCTACGCCTCAAAAAGATTCATTATATTTCGGCGCTGGGATGTGGGAACTACTGGTTAAAATCCGCCGCCTATTTTAGCGATAAACGTGCTTAATTCTTTTTGAACATCGCCATCCCAGTTTGCCTTTTCCTGTGACAGAGTGGTCAAAACAGAATGTCCGGTGCTCATTTCCAAACCTTTGGCAATACTCACCAATATACGGGTACCAAAATATTCCACCAAGCCATGCTCCTCCGCGGCTCGAAAAGCCATCTCCGGACCTAAAATAATCGCCCAGGTCTGGATGACGCAGATTTGTGAGGATTCTCTGAATCGAAGGGATTCCACCGCCTCCAAATACGTTTCCGGATCCATCTCTCCCGACTCGAATTTTTCGATCAGGCTGTGGAGTGTTTTTTCTTCCTTGGAGTCCATTTTTTCCCGGATGAACTCGACGATTTTTGGCTCCAGTTTCCTCAGCTCGTCCAGATCCCAGGGACAAGAAAAATCGTCTGACGATGACTTTCTGATGCGTTTATTTTCCCTTTCAATTTTCTTGATACAGACGGGACATCTCTTCCCAGCATCGTGACTGAATTTGTTGCCGCACGAACAGGGTGCCAGAACCGTTTCCAGCGCCAAAGCCAAGGCCTCGCCATTGAGGCCCAGCACTGCGCGTAAAGTCGCGCGAACCGCTTCTCCACGGCCTATCGAGTAACATTCGGTACAGAACGAACAGGAAAGTTTATATGCGGCTTGATCTTCCTCCGGCTCAATGACAGGAGAATAGGTCTCCTTGCAAAGAACACACTGTATTTCTTTTGGAATTGTATCCACCATTACTTGCTCCCATTAAAATTCGTCGGCGGGGTTTCTTATTTAGATGAAAAAGAAAGGGGATAAGTGCAGAAAATCTTCGGCTTAAATATAAACCGCACCAGATAAAAAACCCCATGACCTTAAAGGCCACGGGGTTTTGAAAATGCCGAAAAATTTTTGTTAACCAGCGTAAGCCTGACCCAATCCCGCAGTTTCTCCTGCTTCGCTCTCAAGCACGATTTTGCCTGTGGCTGGATCCACCGGATGCATGGTGATGGCATTGTGAGTACTGCAAACCACCAAGCACAAATCACATCCCTTGCACCGATCGACAATAACAATGGCCTTTTTTGTGCCCGCATCCAACATAATAGTATCGGCTTCAGGACAATACATGATGCAAAGTCGGCATCCTTTTTCAGCGATACACTTCGAATCTTCAACCAATGCAACGTTATACACTTATACTTCTCCTCGCAATTTAATGTTTGAAAAAGGACACCCAACCATCGTTGTAAAACCTTCCGAATAATCCGGAAGACCTAAAATGCTTTTTCAACACCGGCGGCAACATTAGCCAAAGCGGGTTTAACCTTTTCCGCCCACTCCTCAGCCATTTCATAGGATTTTGTGATGGTATCCATGTTGGCCTTAAGCAACTGAGCTTTTTTGGCATATTTCTTGGTGATCGCCTGATCCAGAGTCGCGGTACCACCGGACGCCACATAGCGTTTCCCAAACCGTTCCTGTAAGGCTACATCCAGAGCTTCCAGTCCAACAATTTTGGTCACTCCCGCACAAGCCCCCAGCATTGCCATATTGGTAGACAGTTCCGTTTTACCAATTTCAAGAGCCAGCTTTGTTGCATCATGGTTGAATACCGTAACATTTTTGTCTTCCAACCGCTTATGGTCTTCGTCACTCAGCAGATCGACGCTGGTATTGATGATGACCAAGCCACCCTCTTTGACCCCGTCATAAAATGGGGCGGTATAACTTTTCTGCATGGTGATGACCTGGGGATGAAATACCATAATGATATCGGGATACACCAGCTCACCCCGGTCATAAATGCGCTCTATCCCAATGCGCACATAACTTTCAGCCGGGGCCATGCGTTTTTCCGCTCCAAAAAAAGGATTCGAAATGGAGTACAATTTCTCATTGTTTGCGGCCATCGCCAAGAGATGTGCGGCTGTCACCGCCCCTTGACCACCCAAACCGGAAATTCGTATATTGATCCTTTTGAACATAATAAATCCTCTCCTAAGTCAATTAAGCGGAAACGGTTTTTTTGGTTTTGGCCGCTTTGGCTGCTTTTTTCCTAGCCTTTTCCTCAGCTGCCAAAGTATCAATTAACTCTTGAGCTTGATCAGAAATGTATTCTTTCATTACAAACCGACCGCCAATCTCTTCGGATTCTTTCATTTCATCCAAACCTTCCATGCTCTGTTTGCCGATTTCGAGAATGCAGGGAGTATACAGCTGAAGATAGGTCGGTCCAATTTCCCTGGCCACCATAATGGCATTTTTAAGGGCTTTTTCTACTCGTCCAGGTTTACTCACGGTGAGCATGGCAATATAATGACACCCTGCTTCACGAGCGATTTCCGGTAACCGGACCTTGTCAAAATTTTTGCCCGAAGGCGCCATTTTGGCTACAAAGCCTTTCTGCATTAATCCACTTTCCTGACCGCCTGTATTGGCATAGAGCTCGTTGTCAAAACAAATGGTGGTGAATTTCTCCTGGCGAAACCATGACTGCATGGTCATATCCAATCCGATATCAACGGTGGCTCCATCGCCAGCCAACACAACAACATCTTTTACCTTGTCAGGATAACGACGGGCAAGAGCGCGTTTCAAACCTGAGGCAATGGCATTCTGATTGCCAAACAGCGAATGGATATTTTGCACGGCAACATGAGGGAACACCAGGCTGGTACAACCTGTCGAACCAACGAAAATCGTATCCTCAGGATTAGGAAGACTGGCCAGAATATAGCGAAATGCAATCGACTCCGGACAACCTGCACACAAGGAATGTTGCTCGATCAACTCCTTGGAGGAACCAATGTCCTTCCAGCCACGGTCTTCTTTCCCGTAGGTTGCCGTCGCTACCAGCTCCTGATACTCAGGAGGCATGATGTCCGCGAGGCCTTCAGTCATAGTAATTTTTTCTTTACTCATTTAGGTTTCCCCTTTTATTGTGATTTTCCCGTAGGAAAATTTACGATTAGAGATTCTACTAAATTTCCTGATTAGTTTCTGCGATCACTGCTCGCAACTTCTATTCCCAGATACTTTTTAATTTCCTCTACGATAACTTCAGAAGGCATGGTCATGCCGCCCGCAACATGGGGACCAGCGATCACCCGTTCGTTATTGGGGACAATTGCCTTTATCTCGCGGGCCAACCAACCAGCCAAATTGAATTCAGGCACAAAGATATGCTTCGCACGCTTCGTTGCCTCCTTGATTTCCTCATGGGGGAAAGGCCGAATGGTTTTGATTTTTACCAAACCGACTTTAATTCCCTCTTCCTCAAGCAATCGAATAGCTTCACGGCTCTGCGACACGGCAGTTCCGGAAGCAACCATGATGATTTCACGGTCTATGTTATGAACATCGATCAGACCATCCAGCAAGTGAATGGTGTGTTTGCGTGAACGCTCAATAGCCGCGCGGATTTCCTGTTGCCAGGAAGCGTGGGTCGAATAACTGATGTAATTGGATTTCATAACGAACGGATCCCGCATCATCCGTACCGGAGGACATTCCATATCCATACAAGGCACGGGAGATTTATAAGGATCGTACGGAGGCAAGCAAAGGTCATCAGGAGGAAGCATGACCGTGTCCTTCGTATGGGTCACGAAGAAGCCATCGCACATGGTCGCGATGGGGATATGCACATCGGGCTGTTCCGCCACGATGAAGCCTTTAAGGATAAAATCGTATAGGTCCTGGGCTGTTTCCGCATGCCACATCAGCATCCCGGTTTCCAAAAGGTAATGCGCCTCCAGAGTATCGGGCTGAATGCTCAAGGGGGAGTTGACGCCGCGCATGGTCACGCACACCTGAATCGGCAAACGTGATCCCGCCCACATGGGAAAATTTTCCATGGCACGAAGGGTTCCCGGACCTGCCGTGGTGGTGAACACCCGGTGACCGCCAAAGGCGGCTCCGGCGCACTGCCCCATGACCGCAAATTCGCTTTCGCCACGGAAGTATTCTTCCAGATATCCTTCTGCATATAACTCACCAATCAAAGCCGCCGCTTCACTTTGCGGGGTGATGGGATAGGCCACGGACGTGCCGACACTCGCTACCTTGACGGCCTGTCGAATCACCTCACTACCCGTCATAAAACTGGGTTCTCTTTCGACCTCGAAAAACATTGTGTTGATATCAGTGTAAGTTTGGCCCATTTTATTCTTGGTCCCCAACTTCACATGCTGAGATCTTATAATTCTATCTTTTGGTCTATCAACCGTTTTATTCATAAAATCACTCCCTCGGAAATGATATTAAACTGAGCTTTTCCAACGCTCAAGTTAATAAGAATTTTCCGCACTAGGACACCAGCCCAGTCCGGCTCATTATAAACTGTTTAAAAGGTATTGCCTGACTTTTAACACCTTGTTCCTTTGCTTTATTTACGGCATCCATAAGTTTCATGATCTTCTCTGGAGTCGCATCACGGAAGGACATACACGCATCTTCATGACCGGCCTGGGCACACATGGCAATGGTGAAGCAATTCGTGCCTCCACGGATGATTTTCAGCGCCAGATTTGCCTGGTGACAGTGGACACCGACAAACATGCAAACATCTATTTTATTATGCCAAATGGTCAGGTTGGGATGGTTGGGGTTGATCTCCACTTCCGCATCGATTTTTGGATATTTGGGACGGTAATCCGCCATCGGTATCAGCCGCGCCGGAAGCGCATTGGCCAAGGCCCGGATAGCGGTTGCCTTTTTGGCGGCATTTTCATTCCATTTCCAAAGAACCAAAGGACCAGGGAAAATGGTCGGAACTTTCGCTCCAAGAAATTTCCGGGCGGCAAATTCATAGCCTTCTTCCTCTGGAGCTATTCTTCCTTCTATATGGCACTCTCCTGGATCGGGCAACACAATCCCCATTGAAGCGGCGGAGGGAGGAAGGAAAGCCTCCGGCCCAGCTTTGACCTGATATTGGCTCATACTTATATAATCCTTTTAGGGTTATTAACAATTTGAAAGAGTGTCACTATAAACCACCATCTGCAAGGTTGTCAAACCTTTTCACCTAAAGCCGGTTAACCTTGTTTTTGTGTATATTCTGGTTTTCATTATACATTGAAAATGGGCTCCACCAACTCTGTATCGGTTTTATTTCCTATTGGAACATCCGCAAACGGATTTTTGAATCCCGGCCCAAGGATACCCCTCAAGGCAGGCGGTTCCTTCAATGATTACAAAATACTCGATCCAGCGGATTTTGAAGCTGTTTCGGATTTCTGCAGCCATAAATTTCTCCAGAAAAATCGGCAATTTTTTTCGGAGGCTCTCAAATCACCGGGGTTTAAGAACATTATTCCTGCAGGCTTTCATGCAATGTATGGTAATTGGCAGTATCGTTCTGCATCAGCAGGGCGATAATAATCTCTGCCCCAGCGCCCGTTCATGAAGAAAACGATTTTTTCAGCTCCTCAAGTCCGGCGAGATGCTTCTTTTCCTCGGCTAACAGATGCAAAAAGATGGTGCGTACATCCAGTTTCTTCTCATTAATCAGCAGTTCACTCAACACCTGGATCGACCTTTGTTCGGACTGAATACCCAACTCCAGGGCTTCGGCATCGCTGGAAAAATCAGGAATTTTTTCGCCCGTGGCTCCTTTGATATCCGGAAAGACTTTGCCTTTCAATTCCTCGGCTATGAAATTATCCATTTGATTGCGTGAGCTGGATTTTTTCTGCAAGACGGGTTGAAGAAATCTGGCCTTGGCCTGTAATGTCTGAATATGTTCTTTTTCCTCATCCGCCAGGTGTTGAAACATTTTTTGGACTTGAGGGTCTTTAGCTTTCTTGGCGGCTTTTTCGTAAAAATTCAGCCCTTGTTTTTCAATACACAAACTCACCGCAATGGCGTCTATGCAATGAAAACTGACGGTAGGATTTTCAGTTGATTCCTGCCCTTTCATCCCGATGGTCCCTCACTTTAGGGTGAATATGATTATAGGCCATTTCACCTTGCTAAGGGTGTCTATTCTTTTGACCCTTAAATCCCGGAAAAGTTTCAAACCAATTTCAATCTGATATATAAATTATGATATATTACCGGCGGCGAAGGCCCGGCCAAAAAGGGCGCTGGGCGACACTTCGTCCGTAATTCAATCAGGCAACCCTTTTTATATACGGCCCTTCATCGACCCGTCAGGCTTCCCTGAAATCGTTGATAAGGAAACCGTTCCTCCATGAAATCTCCTTCATGAAAAAATTAACCTTACGATTATAATGATAACGGCATGAAAAAAGTAACAATTTTTACCGATGGTTGTTGCAAGGGAAACCCCGGACCGGGAGGATATGGCTGCATCATAAAATTTAACGGAGAAGTGAAGGAGTTGAAGGGTGGTGAAAAATTGACCACCAACAATATCATGGAACTCACCGCCGCTATCGTCGCGTTGCAGGCTCTGAAAGAACCCTGTGATGTGGAGTTGACCACCGACTCTCAGTATATGAAAAAGGGAATGACCGAATGGATCAATGGCTGGATCCGCAAGGGATGGAAAACGGCGTCCCGCCAGCCTGTAAAAAATAAGGATCTATGGCAGGAACTTCATCGTTTGAGCAAGTTTCACAAAGTCAAGTGGAGTTGGGTCAAAGCTCACAATGGGCATCCGGAAAATGAAAGAGCCGACGCCCTGGCCAACGAAGGCCTCAATTTTATCTAACCGTCCCGCTTTAGCAAAAATGCCGCCTCTATTCAAATACGCCTTCAAGAAGCAACCTCTTTTAAAAAGAATCGGTCTGAGCATTGGTTTATTATCCATTACCGCACTATTATTCATTCTTGATTCCTGCTCCAGCCATCCCCCTTTCAAAGGGGAAAGTGGGAATCGTTCAGCCCATGATAATTATTCAAGGCAACAGCAATCTCCTGTTCAGGACAGCGAGCAAAATCCATCGTTAAATAAAATAGCTTCTCTGCCAAACACGTCCCACAGGCCATCGGGGTCCACAGCAAACAGGGTTCGCCCCCGTTCGGTTTCCCTGGACCTGCCGATTGTTGTGCAGGATGACATGGACTGGAAAAGCCTGGATCAAGTCATCCAAAATCAGCTCGCTGTCATGGAGACCGAGGATGAGTACATGCCGGTAACGCTGGAGGGATTGAGTTTAACCAAAGGGGACTTGATAAATACGCTTAACGCCTTCCAGAAATTGCTGAGGCTAAACCTGGAGCCGGATGAATTCAACCGCAGGGTGAGGAAGGAATTCAGGCTTTATAAGGCAGGGCAGGGAACAGACAAGAAATTTCTGTTCACCGGATACTACACCCCGGTGCTTCCGGCCAGCCCCTTCCGAACGGAGGAATACGTTTATCCTATTTACCGGTTGCCAGATGATTCTGCGGAATTGAATACCATCAGCCTCAAGCCGTTTGACGCCCCAAAAAATGCTTTCTTCCCAACCTGGAAAAGTTACACCCGCGAACAAATCGACCATCACGGGGTATTAAAAAACCAACACCTGGAAATAGCCTGGTTAAAAGATGATCTGGAGCGATTCTTCCTTCACATCCAGGGATCGGCCATTCTCCGGTTTCCGGACGGCAAGCTACAAAACGTGGGCTACGCCGGCGCCAATAAATATGCCTACCAGAGCATCGGAAAATTGATGGTAAAAGACGGCCTCCTCGGTAAAGGGGAAAGGTCCATGCAGGGCATCAAAAAATACCTGAGAAACTATCCGCAGTTGATCCCAAAATATCTTTACCAAAACAAACGCTATATCTTTTTTGCATACAACGATGTGGGACCGCGTGGCTCTGGAGGCGGGACGCTGGTCGGCGGACGCTCCCTTGCCACGGACAAATCAATTTACCCTGCCGGCGGGCTGGCGCTCATTTTCGTGAGAAAACCTGTTCTCAATCAGGATAATAAAATCATCGGCTGGAAGCGAACGTTCCGTTTCGTGGTGGATCAGGATACCGGAAGCGACATCAAGGGACCGGGACGCGCCGATCTTTTTTTCGGCATCGGCCAACGGCCAGGAATCATGGCGGGAAGTTTCAAGGAATGGGGCGACGTCTACTACCTGATAAAAAAGAAATAAATACCAGCGTGACGCTGGACCCAATATTAACGTGCGATGGGTTAATGGCTATTAAGGGCTCGTGAACGAAGTGAGCGTCAGCCCTCCTGCGTAGCAGGCTTTTCCTCCCCGTGT
>JADFGI010000056.1 GCA_022567815.1 Nitrospinota bacterium | reverse complement strand
GGCTGGCGCTGATATTATTTTCCGGTTGCGGGCCTGTTTTGTCGCAGGCGGTCATTGATGAGAGCGACCGAAATGTTTGGTTGGGAGAGTTACAGCGAAACCCCGAAAGGTACATCGGGAAATCCGTTTTGTTTGGGGGAACCATTGTCCGGATGGGAAACGACTCGTCCGGAAGCTGGGTGGAAATTTTGCAAAGGCCGCTTGGTTACCGGCTTGAACCTGAGCTGAACGACCAAACCAGTGGACGTTTATTACTGGTGAGCAACGAAATTTGGGACGACCAGATTTTTTCCAAAGGACGGAAAATCACCTTGGTTGGCAAAGTGGAGGGAACCCAAACCCGGTCGCTGGATGAAATTACTTACGATTATCCTGTTTTACGGGTCAGGGAATATCATCTCTGGCCGGAGGGCCGTACCCGCACGGGACCGGATATTCAATTTAGTTTCGGATTTTTCGGCTCCTTCTAACCCGCTACGCGGGAGGAAAAGCCTGCTTCGCAGGAGGGCTGACGTTCGCTTCGCTCACGAGCCCTTAAAAACTCCCCGCACGATGGAAGATTCAGTCAGCCATAAGGCCATTGCACGTTAATACTGGGTCCAGCGTCACGCTGGCGCGGAGGAGTGGAGGGTGACTTCTCCTGAGTCGAAAGCCAGCTCCTCGCCTTTTTCTGAACGCATCAATAACCTTCCGTGAGAGTCCAGCCCGAGAGCCGTCCCGCGAGTGGCCGATTTTCCCTGGGTGACGGTGATTTTTTTTCCGACCATGTCCGAGTTTTCCAGCCATTTTTCAATGACAGTTTGCTCTCCATTGCCAAGGTAGGCGTCGTATTGCTGATCCAGATGGCCGATGAGGGCGCGGACGAGGGCCAGCCGGTCAACGGGATTCCCCGTTTCGATCATCAGGGAAGTGGCGGATGATTTTAAATCATCGGGAAAGTCAGTAATGGTATGATTGACGTTGATCCCGATGCCGACAATCACCCCGGCCTTCCCGTTTTGGGTGGAATGGGTCTCGCAGAGGATCCCGCACAGCTTTTTCCCGTTTAATAGGATATCGTTGGGCCACTTCAACCGGGCTTTTTTGCGGGTGAATTCATTAATGGCCAGAGTTGTTGCCAACCCCGCAAGCAAGGTCAGTTGTGGCACACGCCGGGGCTGGATTTGCGGTTTCAATATTACCGACAGGTAGAGGCCGACTCCCGGTAAAGACACCCAGGACCGACCCATGCGCCCACGTCCGCTGGTTTGGGATTCGGCAATCAGAACGAGACCTTCCGCCGCGTCCTTTTCAAGGTACTGTTTAGCCAGGTCGTTGGTGGAGTCGACAGCATCAAAAACAAGGATCTCCGACCCTATGCGCAGGGAATTCAGGTTGTTTTTGATTTTTTTGGCAGACAGCGGGGTCGACACAACAGGCCTTTATTTGGGAAAGCGGTTTGGTCTCTGGAAGAAGACCGTCGGCAAAAAATGAAAAATAATCATTGAATTATCGAAGAAATATTGATAAAAAGCTAGATCGAAATGCAATAGTTTCCGGGTTTTTTGAGTGCACGTGCGTCAAAATGAAAAAGGAGAAAGTTGGATGAGAAAAGTAGTGTTCTTTTTAATTTTAGCGATTAGTTTGATGGTCATTACCTCATGTTCGATGGAAAACAAATTCCCTCATGGCAAGCAGGTCAAGCCGGATAATGTAGAAGAGAAGCAATAACGGGCTTTTTTTCCGATGAATTCCCCGCCTCCATCAGGAGGCGGAAGGCTTTGGTTCTCTATGCATGGCTCCCCTCAAGGATAACCTGTCCTCACTCACCTCGCAGACGCAAATTTCTGCCCCGCCCCCCGGTTCATGACGTGATATCAGGCGTTAGAAAATTCTGTTCGAAGTGGCTGTGACACATGCATGCAATATTGGTGAACTTGTCCTAAGTCAAGACTTGACCCCTGTCCTGTCCTGTCTCTGTCTTAGGAATTTCACGGGTATATTGATTATTGAGAAGGATAATTCTAGATTAATGAGCCAAATGGGAAGTTCGGACACATTATTTTTGGATTTCTTGGGTAGGGGGATAGAAATTATTTTTTCATTAAATTTTTAAACCCCTCCTGTTCAAAATGATGATCATGAGTCAAGGCTTCCGATATCTTTTTATTTTTCATTACATTCATTGAAACACAATCTGTCAAACTATATTTCTTGTCAGTTCTATTTTTATATAACTCCAAACCCTTTAAAAAAGAATCTCGCGACTGCGGGACAACCTTTACATTTGGGTTATCTAAAATTGCATGAACCATATTTGCCGCAATCTTGCGTAATACTGCTCCACCTTTCGAAAGAGAAGTTAAAAATTCAGCCAAAACCTCATCTGTAGTTACAGTTATAAATTCCCCTAAATCTTCTTCAGCTTGTTTGGCCCCTTTGGCATAAGGATCCCCTGGCTTTACTATAGCCACCCAATAAAGCGTGTCGGCAAAAACTTCTTTCACTTTTTAGGGGTTCCGTAGATATAGTGGTCTAAATTTTCACTCAAGTCTTTTGGCAGCTTCTCCCAATCTTCTTGTGGGACATCCTTCGAAAGTTCAGCTAAAATTTTGCTAATGGGTTTGGCCGAACGATCAAAAGCTATTTCTCCTACTGGAGAAATCTTCATTTCATCTATTTGATTTATCCCAAGAATTTTACCATCCGGAGAAAAGTTCCCCCGTCCTATAACTTCCATTCTCAAAGATTTGTGTTCCTTCAGAGAGTTAGTTACCTCAGCTTCCTGGTCCTCAGAAAATTTTACTAAAACTTTGGTTTTTTCATCAATCCAAAGTTGAAAATGCTTTTGCCTAACATCTACCTCAAGTACTTCACCTTTGATATTTATATGATCCTCATAGGGCACTTCAGAGAATATCGATAGCCCTTCAGAATTACTCGGAGTTACTTGAATAGGTTTTTTATCAGGAACCTCAATTTCTAATTCCATTCCTTCCTCAATTTCTGAAGCCCATTTCGAATAGGAGGGGATTAATCCTTTAGGAAAACTATCTGGCAACTGTGTTCCCTCGCTTATAGCTTCAAAAACTTCATAAGCAATATTAACTGCTTCCTCCACCTCTTTAGGCTCAGGGTCTAAAAACGAGGTTTGAAGATTTTTATCTTCTTCAATATATATTTCCAGGGGAGCTGTGGTACTTCCGTCTTCAATTTTTCTAAGATAAAGACGCGTCCTCTCCTCAAAATGAGGTGGAAGTCGCTCCCGGTTAGGGTGAGCCGCACGCCATAATTCTTGAGCAGTTTCCTCCACCATCTTCTGAAATTGGCTGAGTTTTTTTAAAGCACTTAAATCCAGCGCAGGCTCTTTGTAACGCTCACCCTTAAGGCGAAGTCTTACGACTTCTTTCCAATGCCCAGCCATTACCAAACCTCCTAAATATTTTAGTTTGCGCGTTGAATTGGGTTTATTAATTGAGAGTTATTAAATTATTCCCAATTGACCTATTTGTCAATCTGGTAAGAATAGATGTATATAGTTTATTTTACCATAACTAATTGATTTTTAAAATATTGTAGATCACACTTGCTTCTTAAGCTCCACTTTCCCTATTTCTCTAGGGATCGTCTTCCCACCAAATGCCTCTCGATTAGGCCTTTATTCGGGAGCGAAATCCTTTACCGATTGTGGCGGGATTTTTGTTTGAGAGCTTTATACGGCTTAATTTTCTTAAAGACACAGTCTCCCTTTTTACCCGTCGATCTTCTAACTTCTTGACAAATCTGGCTTGCAGAGTGATAGAATGGCTGTGAAAATTTCCAGGCCATTAAACCCAATCCGATGATTTGCCCTTGCGGTCAGAGGGCATTTGTACGTTTTAAAATGGGGCATGATAGGCGCAGGGGAGGGCGGTTATGGCCCGGTCCTATTTCATGACTCTAAAACAATTTCGTCCATTGATCGAGGGAGAGACTAGAACCTATGCAAGAAAGTCCTGTAACCGTTGAAGAGGTGAGAGAAGCCCAACAATATCTTAAAACCGGTATGACTCAGAGCGAGGGAAAAAACTTCAACGATGCCAGTGAGACCTTTAAGAAATCGGCCTCGGTCCATCCCTTTGATAAAAAGCATATCGATGAACTTGAACAGAAATTGAAGGCCGGTGGATTCAAAAAACAGCAGGAATGTATGGCCTATATGGGGTGCGCGGCGGTTCACCTCAAGCAATTGATTGCGGAATTAAGCGACGAACAGAAGGCCGAGGTTCCTATAGATGATCAATTGCTCGAGGTTTTCAATGATTGGGACTAACCCCCGCCCCACTGCGTGGGGAGGAACCCCGTTACACGGGGAGGAAACTCTAGGCTACGTTCGCTACGCTCACCAGCCCCAAAAAAACGTTTAAGCATGAGCAAACCCACCCTCCGTGGAGAAACAGCGTCACGCTGGCGCGGGGTCATTGATTGGTACTCGAATAAGGAAAAATGACGGATGGATAAAGAATTTCTTCATAACGTTTTGCGAGCCGAAATCCGGGAACGGAAAATCCCTCTGAGTCTAGGGAAAACCTGTCCGGTGAAATGCACCTTCTGTTATGAAAAGGACCACAGCTACCGTAAAACCTATGAGACCCCGCTCACCACTCAGGAAGATTGGGATTTCATCTTTAATGAGATCAAGAAAATTCCCACCCGCAAGGATGAATCCTGGGTCCTGGGTGGCAATGAGTATATGGAATGGACCGACCTGCCGCTTCATCCAAAGGCTCTCGATTGGATTGAGGAATTCCTTGATAACACGGACAAGAATATCACCATGTTCACCGTGGGCTATGCCAACCCGGAGCGTATCAACAAGTTGGCCGAAAGGCATCCCGGAAGAATCAATTTTGAACTGTCGGTGATAACCCTTGGGGAAGCCCGGAAAAAGCTGATGCCCAACGGACCCAGCAAGGAACAGGTCTTGCAAATATTGGACGGTCCTGCCGTGACCTCGGCTAATTTTTATTCCTTTGGACCCGACACCATGTCAGAGGACGCCCGCCGGATTTCCCGGATCAATCCCAAGGTTTTGTTGTGGATGGGGTGCCTGACTCCGTTGAAATATATTGACCCTGATACGACCGCCCTGATGCGATTTGGTAAAAAATTCCTTGCCGACGAAGCCCGGAAAATTTATGATTACAATCTTCCAAATACCATGATGATTCATACGGAATCGGATATCACCTCCTTTTTGAATCGGAATAAAATCATTAAAACGTTTGATGCCTGCGAATTGGAAAAAAAAGATACCGTTGTGATGGCGGGAAATGTTCACAGAATTCTAACCATGTTTCGCCGCAATCGCGCAAGGTATCTTTATGTGCCTAACGCCACACTCGGCGGTGATTCCAATTGCAGTACCTTGCTCACCTTCAGCGATGTGTCCCAACGCATCACCAACCAAACCAGAATATATTTGCCCAAGGTGATTTTGGAAAAGTCTTCCGACGTGGAAATGGATATCGCGGGAGAAAGTTTTGATGATTTCAAGGCCAGGTTTCCCCGGTGTACGTTCAAAGTCCTGAACAAAGTAAACTCCGGCCTTTCCAACAGGAAATTGTATGAAAAGGGATATCTGAAAAACTATGTGGAAGATTATCTGGGTAATCCCCTTTCAAAGAAATTTGAAATGACGGCTTCCCCGAATTAACCAGCCTGGGGGCTGGACCCAATATTTACATACGATGGATTTATGGCTGACTGAAACCTGTTTCGTCACATATCTCCTCGCCGCGTAGCTGGGTCTGCGGACTCCCTTTGTTTTATTTCTTTTAGGCGCCCTAAAATTGGAAAAGGAGAAGGTATGCAGTATAGGTTGAAGGTGGTGTTTGTCGATAATCAGGAAATGGAATGTGAACATACGGAAAAGCATGGTTTCAGCGACGATTTGGAATTATTCGAAATCACCACCGCTGAGGAGATCATTGTGATTCCTCTAAAACAGATTAAATATATATCCTGCGATTCCAAAATTTTTAAGAGTACATCTTAAATTGGATATTTTCTGGCCTTTGCAATCGCCAATCCCTTACAAGTGGTTGGCTCATAGTCCAGATTGAATTTTTTGAGGGCCCCTTAAGAAGTAATTTTCTGGGGAGGTGGGCTAAAGGGAGTTTTACGGATGCCGGGGGTTTGCTTCCCTTCTGCATCATTCAAGGCCAAAATAGGAGGGAGCGGCTTCGGTCATTTTTCCAGTAGTAAAGAATCAGGGCGGAAGTAAAATGCCGATTTTTTTTAAGCCGCCCTTAAGCTTACTGTTTGATTTTTGCTTTTTTGAGCCACTCTTGAGCACTAAATTTTTTCTGGAAAAATTTTTCAAAGAGAATTTCATTGGGTGTTAAATTTTGCCCGTCAATTTTAAAAGGATTGGTTGCTTCCATTTCTGGTGATTTTCCCGGTTTCTCAGTCCCCAAGTCCTCTATCACCGATTCATAATCACTGGAATCCTCATCGGCAAAAACCATATCCGAAAGTTCTTCCAGGCTGAGGATCAAATTCAGAACCGAAAGATGATTGATCATATCTTTTTCTTTAAACCCGGTCAGTACATTCCTGACACCTTCAGAGGATACGATCGCTTTCATGATCGCCTTGTTGAGATGTTCATATGCTTCATCTAAATGAGAATCAAAAGGGTCCATGACTCCATTCTCCCAAAAAAGATTGATCGGTTGCCCGTCTAATTAACAAAACTTTGAAAAACAATAAGTTATGGAGCAAAACTTGTGCCATTTTTTGATGGGCCTCGCCAAATGGATCAAGGCTATTAAGTTAAATGGTTTCCGGGTTTGCGGATTTTTGATAGAGTCAAATAAACTACGGCTTTGGTGTTTAAATTCAAATTATTGTGTCAAAAATTCAACACCGGTGACAAAAATAGTTGCACAGACATCAGAGGGCAAACAAACTCGGGGTGGTTACATAAAACTGTAGGCGGGGCAAATTTTTCCCAATGAACACCGTTAAAATTACCCAAAAATTCAATAAGTTGAAGGTTGGCGAAATACTGTGATAATCTTAATCGGTTTGCTACGCTTGGACCTAATCAAAAAACAAGTTCTGAAATCACCCGAAAATATTAAATTTTAGGAACGCTTTTTATGTCCTTTCCAGTGCATCGATATAGAAGACTAAGAGCCAATGCAGGAATTTTGCGGATGGTTCGGGAAACCAGCCTCTCCGTGGATGACTTGATCGAACCGATGTTTGTTTGTGAGGGCCAGGGAGTTCGACGGCAAATTTCGTCCATGCCGGGGATCAACCGGTGTTCTATCGATGAACTTCTCAAAGATGTCAGGGAAAGTCAAAGTCTGGGGATTCCCGCCGTCATTTTATTTGGCATTCCGGATAAAAAGGACGCCCGCGGCTCTGAAGCCTATAATCCCGATGGAATCGTCCAGCGAGCGGTGCGGGAAATCAAATCGTCCTTTCCCGACATGATTGTTATCACCGATGTGTGTATTGACGAATATACCGACCACGGTCATTGCGGTTTGGTTGAGGGACATAAAATCCTGAATGATGCAACCCTGGAATTGTTATCGAAGATGGCCGAGACCCATGCCAGGGCAGGAGCGGACATTGTTGCCCCTTCTGACATGATGGATGGAAGGGTGCAAGCCATCCGCAAGACTCTGGACGAAACAGGCCATGAAGACACAATCATTCTTTCCTACGCCGCCAAATATGCTTCAGGGTTTTATGGTCCCTTCCGGGAAGCCGCGGATTCTTCGCCAAAATTTGGCGACCGCTGTTCTTATCAGATGGACCCCGGAAACACCGACGAAAGCCTGCGCGAAGTTTTTCAGGATATTGAAGAGGGGGCGGATATGGTCATGGTCAAGCCCGCGCTTTCCTATCTGGATATCATTCGTCGGGTTCGGCAGGAGGTACAGGTCCCTGTGGCCGCCTACAGCGTGAGCGGGGAATATGCCATGGTCAAAGCCGCCGCTGAAAGGGGCTGGGTGGATGGCGAACGGGTCATGATGGAAATTTTATTGAGCATCAAACGCGCCGGGGCGCAGATGATCTTGACCTATTTTGCCAGGGAAGCGGCAAAAATTCTTAACGATTGATCCCTGACTAGGTTCTCCTGCAAAATATAAAGCTGATAAAATACCGGGAACTCTTCATATTTGAAAATAATCATTTGAAATTGAAAGTAGGCTTTGCTTATAATAGGCAAAAATAGACTCATTTCTTGGAGAAGGAGAAGTTTGGATGTCAATACTGGCTAAAAATTTGAAGACCATTCGTAAGGAACTACGGTGTACCCAGTCGATGATGTCGGAAATTCTGAAGGTAGGTTTTCGAACCTATGTCAGGTATGAAGCGGGTGAAAGGGATGCCCCGGTTTCCGTTCTCGTCAAAATTGCCAAATTGGGAAACCTGTCTCTGGAACATCTTCTGACCGTTTCGGTCGGGAAAAGTTTGATTTCCCCTGTTAAGACCCTGACTAAAAGTTCCGCACCTCCCGAGGTCAGGATGGTCCACTTTGGTACGGGCCAGATCAATTTGAAAAACCCCACCAAACAAGAATTGCTGACGATCAACAATTCTGAAAGGAAGTTATTGTCTATTTTTCGAAAAATGGACGCGGGGTTGCAGAAAGAATGCCTGGATAATTTAGGGAAATCGTTGGATAAAACCGGAACGAATTCCAGGACGGTTGCCAAAAAGAGGGCGAATAAAAAGAAAACCAATCAAAAAAAAACCGGTAAATAACTTTCAAAAAAGAAGTGATAATCGGTTGTCCGTGTGGCTCCTCCGCTGAGGGCGGGTTTGCTCACGCCGTGCGACGTTTTTTCGGGGCTCGCGAGCGTGTGATATTCGACCTTTGCCTTCATGCCCCGTAGGGGTAAAGTGAGCGGAGCCTAAAGTTTCCTCCCCGTGTAACGGGGAAATCAACTGAGAGATAATATTTGGTGAAATCCGCCGGTGTTATGAGGCAATGGCAAGGAGTGGTTCTGCTTTTCCTCCTTATCGGGGGAGGAGCGTTGGAGTTTTATGGGAAAATTTTCGAGCGCGGTGTGGGGTATTACCTCAAATGGCAGAACCATAAACGGCCGCAGTTGGGCAGAATTTGGGAACGCGACCGTGAAGCCCTGGTCGCGCAAGCCAAGATTCAATCCATTCGATCGGGATTGGATTTACAGGAAAATTCCGCTGAATCCCTGCAAACCTTCAACGATCTGTTTGAAAAATTAGAACCCGGTTTTCCTCTCCTTGTAACCAGAAAAAAGTTTCTTGAATTATATTTCGATTTTCCCGGCCCTTGGTCCAAGCGCATCGTTTCCCCTTATGAGTTACTGCAAATCGATGCGGAAAAAAACTGGCAGCGGGTTTTTCTGAAACGGTTCGGCCCTTGGATCACCATTGGTTTTCTCGATCTTCAGGGGATCCCCATCCGGGAAATATTCCTCTCCGTGGACATCCTGTTTGAAGTGCAGTCCACACGCACTATCAAGCGGGGCCGGTTGGAGGAGATGGGATTTCAAAAAGAGCGCATTTTCTCCAGAGACCAGGTTGTGTCGATTGTAGAAACGCTTGATCCCGAAACCCAAAAGGCCGTCTTTCCGGAACCCCGATGGTTTCTTGAGAAAGATTATCACGTCACCCGGATAGGAGTTTCAGATCAAATTTCCCAGTCCCGAAACCATATGGTCTTTGGGATTGAATACAACACCGATTATTATACCGGTGTCCTGCTGATTTCGGTTCCCCTGGAAGTGGCCTACAACATGCTGTCGCAAATCGAAAAGACGGAGGGTGACGATTTGGCCGGGGAATTGGACTCCCTGGTGATCCCTTCCGGAGAAACGTTTTGACGAGATTCCGTCCCTTGCTGGAAAAATTTTATTTCTTTTTGTATGGCGTTTTCCTTTTAGCGGTTGTTTCCGGACTGGGGGTTTATTTTGTCCTCAGCAAAGACCTTCCCCAACTTCCAGAAAACCTGGCCAATATCAACCTGAGCCTGCCGACGGAAATCTATTCATCGGATGGAGAGAGGATCAAGGTCCTCGGCGAACGGCGCCCGGTTTCCATAGAGGATATTTCTCCCCATTTTCTGAACGCCATTATTTCTGTTGAAGATTCCAATTTTTACGATCACCAGGGATTGGACCATATCGGCCTGGTGCGGGCGGTTTATATGAACTTTCGGGCCAAGCGCGTGGTTCAGGGCGGCAGTACCATCACCCAGCAATTGTCCAAAAACCTGTTTTTTTCGTTCGAGAGAAACTTTGTCCGCAAAATCAAGGAACTTTTGATTGCTTTGCAACTTGAAGCCACGTTTACCAAGGAACAGATTCTTGAAGCCTACAGCAATCAGATTTATTTTGGCAGTGGCGCTTATGGGGTGGAGGAAGCCGCCGATGTTTACTTTGGCAAACGCGCTCAAGACCTGACGCTCCTCCAGGCGGCGTTATTGGCGGGACTTCCCAATTCCCCAAATAATACCAATCCGTTTTACAACTTGGACCGGGCCCTGAGCCGGGCTGGATTCGTTTTGAAACGAATGTGGAAGGAAGGATTTATCACGGCGGATGAAAAAGTACAAGCTCTGCTTTCCAGCCTGGACCTTTTGGCGCCCAAAAGTTATTCCAATCCCAATCTATATTTTGTCGACTTTGTCATCCGTAAATTGGAGAAGGACTACGGCAAGGAATTTGTCCATTTCGGCGGCCTGAAGATATACACCACTCTGGATAGCCGGCAGCAATTGTTAGCCAAGAAAGCGGCCATCTCGCACCTCGAAGCCCTGGAAGCAGAAATGAGTAAACGAGAATCCAAGGAGCCATTGCAGGTGGCTTTGGTTTGCGTGGAAAACAAGAGCGGAGCCGTTCGCGCCATGATGGGCGGAAAAAGTTATTCTCACAGTCAGTTCAACCGGGCTATATCCAACAATCGACTTCCGGGATCTTCCTTCAAGCCATTTGTTTACTTGACGGCTATGATGGAGTTGGGTTATTCCCCCGCCACGGTGGTGAGGGATGAACCGGTTATCATAGATATTCCAGGTGGGCAACCCTGGGAACCAAAAAACTTTGGCAAAGTGTTTGCCGGGGATATCATCCTTAAAAAGGCGTTGATGAAATCCCTGAACGTGATTTCCGCGAAACTCATGCAGGCGGTGGGACCGGAGAAGGTCATCGAAACCGCCCGCCGGTTTGGCATTAAAAGTCCTTTGGGGAAAAATTACTCCCTTGCCTTGGGGACGTCCGGGATCTCTCCTCTGGAAATGGCCTCGGCCTACAGTGTTATTGCCAACCTGGGAATTTATAATGAACCGTATTTCATCGAAAAGATTGAAGACTTTCATGGCAACCAGCTTTATGAGCATTTTTATCAGGGCATTCAGCGGTTTCCACAGAAGGTGATTTATCCTCTGCTGGACATGATGAAGGGCGTTGTGGATGCAGGAACCGCCCGAGGGGTGCGCCGAATGGGGTTTCGCCATCCCGCCGCCGGAAAAACCGGAACCACCAACGATTTTAAAGACGCCTGGTTCAATGGCGTGACGAAAGACTTTGCGGTTTCCGTCTGGGTGGGTTACGACAATAACGAACCCATGCTGGATAAGAGGGGCCGGGGGTTGACGGGAGGGAGAGCCGCCGCGCCCATTTGGGTATTTTTCCTGCAAAAGGTTCTGCAGGGGAAAAACAAGGTCAAGTTTCCGGTGCCTACGGGAATCAAGTTTGAAACCGTGGATGTGCGCACCGGAAGACTGGCCGATGAATTATCCCTGGAAACCATGAGTGTCGCGGTGAAAGAGGAGTTGGACCTCAGTCCCCTGCCGGAAATACCGGAGTTACCTGAAATGCCGTAACAGGATGATGAGATTTCCGCCTCCCCGGACTTGTTTTCAAT
>JADFGI010000055.1 GCA_022567815.1 Nitrospinota bacterium | reverse complement strand
TGGGTTTGGGCGTTGGGCCTGCATTCCAGGGGATTGACCGTTCCTGGCGCGGTGAGGGAGAGGCACTTGCATTGCTTAAGAGTCCCAAAGCCCTGGGACTTAATGTTAAGCCTTATCAAATCCATCCTGCCATTCTGGATGCGGCGTTCCAGGTTTCCGCGTTATTGGCTTTGGAATCGGAAGCGCTCACAAGAAAGCTTTTTATCCCTGTCTTGGTGGATCGGGTTCAATTTAACGGCTCTCCTGAATTTCCTCTTTGGGTCCATGTGAAAGCGGTGAAATTTGGTAACAGTCAGGCCGTTGTTGACTTGACGATGTTTGATGGTTCGGGGAAAGTTTGGATCGAGTGCCAGGGACTTCATTTCCGCGCATTGAATCCATCCAGGGGAAGAGACTTGCAAAACCCGGATGACTGGCTTTATCAATGGCGCTGGGAACCCTGTGCTGAAAAGGGATCGGAAAAGCAAGCCAGTGACGCCGCCTTTCTCCCTTCACCCGGTCAAATAGCATCTTGCCTGGAAAAGAATTTGGATGGTTTGACACAGGTTCTCAATCGTTCCAGTTTTTATGATTCCATTGAACCCAGGTTCAATCGTCTGAGCGCTGTTTATGTGCTGAGTGCGTTAAAAAATCTCGCACCGGGGTTTGAGTCGTTGACCGGGTTTTCCACCCAGTCTTTTATTGAGCGATTCAAGCTGAATCCCAAACACCAGGCGTATCTGGAAAATTGCTTGTGTATTCTTCAGAACGAAGGAATTTTAGAGAAGGAAGATTCCCAGTGGAAGATAGGCTCCCTTCCAGCCAAAAATGAAAATCCGCAAAAAATTTGGAAATCGCTGATTGAAGAATTTCCCTCTTTTTTAGCCGAACTCAACCTGTTGAGGCTTGCGGGAGAAAACCTTACAGGAATCCTTAAGGGTGAAAGCGAAGGACTGCAAACGATTTTCCCGGAACAAGATGCGATTTTGGAACGTCTCCAGCAGAGTGCCTGCAGTTCGCGGATTAATAATTTGTTAATGCAAAAAGTGATTTCTTTACTGTTCGATCATTTGCCGGAGGGTAGAAAGTTAAGGGTGTTGGAAATCGGAGGCGTGACCGGGGCAACGGTTGCCCCTACCTTTCTTCGTCAGTGCCCGGAGGACCGGGTGGAATATATTTTCACCCAATCTTCTGAGGAAAAGCTTGAAAAAGCAGTACAGAAACTGCGGGAATTTTCATTCGTGGAGTTTCAAACGCTGGATTTAAAAGTTTCTCCAAAGGCTCAGGAGTTTGCTCCCCATTCTTTTGATTTGATTCTTGGGTCGAACTTAAACTTCGGGATAGAAGAACCACAAAAGGTTCTGGGGAATATCAGGGAGTTGCTTGCGTCCGAGGGACTCCTCCTGCAACTCGATTGGAGCCCAACCTCCAACTGGTTGGGATTTATCCTGGGGTCTTGTGAATTTGATACCGGAGCAGGAAAAGCTACGGTTTTTCCCAGGAAGGACGGCGGTGATTTTCCAAGGGAATTGAGAGAGGCTGGATTTCAAAATGTGTCGAAATGGGCGGAATTATCGGAGGGTGCCAATTGTTTGCAAACCTTTCTTTTTGCAAGAGGTCCCATAGTTCAAGCAGGGGATTTTAAAGAAGAAATTAAAATACCTAAACCAAATAAAAAAGGTAGTTGGATAATATTTAGTGACGGCAAAGGCGTGGGACAGGCCCTGGCCGAATCCTTAAAAAACTTTGGCGAAAGTTGCTTTCTCGTATCCCCAGGAGAAATGTTTGATGTGGGAGAGGGCGGGCAAATACAAATGCGATCGGGTTCCCTGGAGGACATGGGGGACATGATTGATCTGGTGCGTAAGAAAGGACCGCCGCTTCGCGGCATCATTCATTTATGGAATGTGGATTTACCTGAGACGCAGGACCTGTCATCAAGTTCCCTTCAGCAGGCGGAAACTCTCGGAAATATGAGCGTTGTTCATCTCATCAATGAACTTGCCCATGCCAAATGGTCCAAAGCGCCTAGGCTTTTTATCGTCACCCAGGGCGCTCAATCCGTGCAACCCAAAGAAAAGAATATTTCGGTGGCCCAGAGTCCTGTTTGGGGAATTGGCAGGGTGATCCAGTCCGAACACTCCAATTTCAAGTGCAAGATTGTGGATCTCGATCCCGGACCCGGTCCCAACCCGGCAAGCGCATTGTTTGAAGAGTTATGGAAGGATGATGCAGAAGAAGAGATCGCTTTTCGACAAGGCCGGCGATTTGTCTATCGTCTTCATCGTTTGGAATCCGAAGAAACTTCCGTAGATAATTTTGTCCAGGTAAAAAATGCAGAAGTTCCATCTTTTGTAATGGATATTGGAACCCCCGGGATCCTTGAAAATTTCAAGCTCAGATCCGTGGGGCGTTCCCAGCCCGCTCCGGGGGAGGTAGAAATCAGGGTATGTGCGGCGGGTCTTAATTTTCGCGATGTGATGATCGGCATGGGACTGCTTCCGGGAGAGCTGGAAGGGGTGAATAATACCTGGGAGACACTGGGGTTGGAGTGTGCGGGGGTCGTGGCCGCGGTGGGTGAAGGTGTGGAGGATTTTCGGATTGGCGACGAAGTGGCGGCACTTTCAGGAGGTGGGTGCTTCGGGTCTTATGCGATGGCTCCGGCATTTGCTACAGTTCATAAACCGCAACAGTTCAGTTTTGAAGATGCGGCTACCATCCCGGTGACTTTTTTAACAGCCTGGTACATGTTGCACTCTGCGGGCAAGCTGAAAAAGGGGGAAAGGATTCTGATCCACGCCGCCTCCGGCGGAGTGGGGATGGCGGCGGTACAAATTGCCCAGCTTGCCGGGGCAGAAGTGTTCGCCACCGCAGGCAGTGAAGAAAAAAGAGGTTTCCTGCGCGATCTGGGAGTGAAACATATTTTTGATTCCCGATCGCTTGCCTTTGCGGACCAAATTATGGATCAAACCCGGGGCGAGGGAGTTGATCTGGTATTGAACTCGCTTGCCGGCAGATTTATTTTCAAGAGTATTGAAATTCTCAAACCGTTGGGCCGTTTTTTGGAGATCGGCAAACGAGATATCTATGAAAATAACAAGATGGGATTGAGACCCTTTTTGAAGGGAATTTCGTTTATCACCATGGTAGATATCAAGCAGGGGTTTGAGTCCCTGGGTGATGAGTTTCGTTCCATTTTCATGGAAATCATACGGCATATGGATGAAGGAACTCTCCATCCGCTTCCGCATCGTGTGTTTCCCATATCCAATGCTGTGAATGCCTTTCGCGCCATGGCTCAGGCCCGGCATATGGGGAAAGTTGTTTTATCCCTGGTAGAGCCTGATTTGAAAATATCCCAGGACGAAGATGTTTCCTTGAAGTTTTCCGCAGACGCCACTTACCTGATCACCGGAGGACTGGGCGGTTTCGGGCTGGCTATTGCCAGGTGGATGGTCCAGCAGGGAGCGCGGCATTTAGCCCTCATGGGTCGCAGTGAGACACCCTCAATGGAAGCAAAGACAGCTATTGCCGGGATGGAAGAGACGGGGGCGGTGGTTCGAGTTGTCCGGGGAGATGTTTCTCAACTGGAAGATGTGGCCCGGATATTGGAAGAGATCGAATCCGGCATGCCGCCGCTTAAGGGAATCATTCATGGGGCGGTGGTCCTCGACGACGGTCTTATGATTCACCTGACCCCGCAACGATTCAAAAGAGTCATGGCGCCGAAAGTTCACGGGGCCTGGCACCTGCACCAACAGACCCTGGACAAATCCTTGGACTTCTTCATCATGCTTTCCTCAGTGGCAAACGTGATGGGCAATCCGGGGCAGGCAAACTACGTTGCCGCCAATGCTTTCCTGGAATCGTTGGCCAAATATCGCCGGGCCCAGGGTCTTTCCGGGCAGGTGATTGATTGGGGTCCTTTATCCGATGTGGGGGTGGCCGCTCGACAAAAAGGGTTGGTCAAAAGCCTGGAGAGCCAGGGGTTGATGAGTCTGACTTCAAGGCAGGCGGTTGAAATGCTGGGTCGCATGATGCATAAAAACCCGGTTCAAATAGGGATTTTCCCAGTGGATTGGAAAAAACTGCTTTCCTTGAGCCGGTCGGGTTCCAATCCCGCAAGGTTTTCCTATGTGCTGGGAGACGATGTACAGGGCGAAAACGTAGGAGACATGGAAGGCGATGAACTTATCCGGCCCAAACTTTTTGCCGCGCCCCCTGAAGAAAGGTCCCAGATTCTTGGGGAACATCTTAAGGAGTCAATCGCTAAGGTTTTAAGGTTGTCTCCATCCAAACTTGAAATGGATATCCCCCTGGCGGATTTGGGTCTGGATTCGCTAATGGCTATGGAGTTGATTGTCCGGATCGAAACGGATTTACAAATCACGGTTCCGGTTGTGCGCTTTCTGGGTGGACCCAGTATCGAGCAAATGGTTCCATGGCTATTGGAGGAAATTAAAAACCAGGAGGACGCCGAGGAGGAGCCGGATGAGGAAACGTCCTGAACGGTCGTGGACAATAGGAATCATGCAAAGCAGGAATCTGGCCGGGAAAAACAAACTTAGGTGGTATAAAAGGTTGATCGAGGATGCCTGAGTTTTCCATATTGAGTGAAAAAATCAAAGAAGGCTTTGTCCGGGCGATGGCTCCCTTGTGCAAATTTCTTTCCGGCCTTGGCCTGAGCCCCAATGCCTTGACCCTGGCCGGTTTGTCGCTGAGTATGGTTACCGGGCTGATTTATGCAGGCGGTTCATTTTTCTGGGCAGGGGTGGTTCTGATTCTGGCGGGAATTTGTGACGTGCTGGACGGTCAAATGGCGAGGCTGACCGATAAAATTTCCGCGTTCGGAGCTTTTTTGGACAGCGCCATCGACCGGTTCAGCGAGCTGTTTATTTTCCTGGGATTGGCCTGGCATTTTTCCGGCCTGTCCGCGGAAAACCCGGAGTCGGCTCTGGGGTCCGTGGTGGTTTTAATCATTATTTTGGCGTTGGCCGGTTCCTTCCTGGTCAGCTACACCCGCGCCCGAGCCGAAGGATTGGGAGTCGATTGCAAGGTGGGGTGGATGCAAAGGCCCGAACGCCTGGCCCTTCTCATTCTGGGGTCCCTGTTGGCAGGTCTCCCCGTGGTGGGCCAATATATTATGATAGGAACTGTTTTTATAATAGCAGTCCTGAGCAATTACACGGCGGTGCAAAGAATTATTTACGTCAAAAACCAGCTTTCGGGAAAGAGTCAGGAGGAGTGATTTTTTTCTAATAATTTTGGCAGATCACGAATCAGCATAATCAGGATTATAATAAGTAACGCATTGCGCAAGTTCAAAAGAATCACCATAGCCGGATGAAACTGATTCAGAAATTCATAAAGATGAGGGAAAATCCCCTGGGTCATTGCGGACGCGATTAAAAACATCATGCCGATTTTCCACATGTTTTTGTGGACGGCCACCAGGACGGCCATCAACGGTCCGACCCATATCATGTATTGGGGAGAAAAAACCTTATTGGAGAGCATGAACGCAAGAAGCAGAATCAGGGTCAGCAGAATGATTTGACTGCAAACAAAATGTCCAGGCTCTTCAGCCTTGCCTTCCGGCAGACTGTAGTGCCAAACCCTCCGTACGAGAACGACCAGGATTCCCAAAAACAAAAAAGGGGAAATGAGTTTGACCACACCGGTGAGGGATGAGACTACATTTGAAGACCCGAAGGATTTTTCAAACGTCACTATAGCAAGGCCAGCCATTTGCGCCAGCAGTAGGAGTCCGGCATAAACAGACTCCAGTTGAATTCCCCGGTCCATATGGTAAGTGAAACTTTCCCAGTAGCCGGGACCGAAAATGGCATAAAATCCCGCATTCAGAAAAACCAATCCAACTCCCAAACCCGTCACCGAAGCGAAAGCATCCGCCCAGCGCGGAGTTTGTTTGTGATTGAGGAGCAAAATAAGCAAAGCTGAAATCAGGATCAGCCCGGGAACGATCTTGGTCATCACTCCGATCGACGTGACAAACCCGAAGAGGGCAAACCCGATTAAGGCTTGCTTGCCTTTTTTCCGCAGGGCATGGCCGAATACAAGTGTGGAAAGCAAAACACAGGTCACCACAATGTGGTCGAACCGGGAGGTGACAATGCCGCCCAAAAGGACTAAAAAAGCGAGGGACCACCAGAGCAAACGGTTCATCTGGACCGTGGTGGGAGTCCCGCCGGTAACGAGTTTGATGCCCAGGAAAAGGTTCAACAGGTAAAGGAACCCGAACCAGGCGATAAGCCAGAATCGATACTCTTTATAATTGTCGGCAAATAAACCTGGCAAAGATAGCGTCAGAAGAGCCCCAGGCTGATATTCGATAGGAATATCCCGATAGGGCCAGGGGCGTTCATTTTCGATTTTCAGGTTTTTGTTTTTCGTCCAATAATCAACCTCCCCGGACAAAGTTAATTTGGCATAACGGTAATACAGCTGCTCTTCACCATGGGAGTTGTAGAACCAGATCACAAATCCGAACAGCCCATGCCCCTGCATGATTATTTTTGCCGCAGCTTCAATGGATTGTTCTTTAGCGGCTAGTTTGATGCGGTCCCACTCTTCGATCTCGAAGCTCAACGAGAACAATCCCAGAAAAAGAAATCCGTGCAGGACCAAAGCTAAAATGACGGTTCTGGAATTCCACCAACCAGCCTGGGGGCTGACCGGCGTGTCGCTGGATTCAGTGGTAATGCGTGATGGATTCATGGCTGACCAGCGTACCGCTGGAGGAGATTTTAACGGGCTATGGTTTTATTACCTGACTGAATCCTGCTTGGTTCCGAATTTTTCATCCTGATTTTTCCTTCGGAGGTTCTCCGGGGCTCGTGTACCCCCTTCGGGGCATGAAGACAAGGGAAAGAATATCACAAGCGTAGCGTACCCTCCGGGGCATGAAGGCAATAGAAAGGATATCACAAGCGTTAGCCCCAATTCTTCGCCCCGCATAGCGGGGTCAGCCCAGCTTCTCTTCTCTTCGTTGCGGGGTTTCGCCTGTTTCGTACACGCTGGTGTAGGAACTTGAGGAAAGTTTTTTAGCGCTTTGAAAGCGTTCAAAAAACCCAAGTTGTAGAACTCTGAGCGCGGCCTCCACCGCGATTGACATGGAAAATTTGGATTCCCCATCGCGGCGCTCCGTAAATATGATAGGAATTTCTTTTAGGAGGAAACCTTTTTTATGAGCAAAAAAACTCACTTCGATTTGAAATCCGTAGCCATCGCTTTTTATTTTTTCCCAGTCCAGGTGTTCGATTACATTTCGGTGGATGGCTTTGAATCCGCCTGTAGGGTCGGTGAGCGGCAGGCCGGATATCCATCGCGTATAGATGCCGGCGCCGATGCTGACCAGCAATCGCCTGAGCGGCCAGTTGATAACGCTGATGCCCTGCAAATAGCGCGAGCCAATAGCGATGTCGGCTCCCTCTTCTATGGTTTGCAGTAACCGGGAAATATCCCTGGGGTCATGCGAAAGGTCGCTGTCCATTTCCATGCAAACGTCGTATCCCTGTTTCAGCCCCCATTGGAACCCTTCTTTATAAGCCGTGGCAAGTCCCTGCTTGCTGGGCCGCAGTAACAGAAAAAGCTGTTTATCAAAAGCAGAATGATTTTTGACCAAGTCTGCCGTGCCATCGGGCGAGGAATCATCCACAACCAGAATATCCAGGTTCTCTGGCAAACTTAACACCGCATCCACCACTGTTATTAAGGAGTTGGCTTCGTTGTAGGTGGGAAGGATGACAAGGGTGCGTTCAATTTTTCGTTTACATGTGGCAGTCAACGGCATTTTCTTCTGTGTACAGAAATAATGGGTTCTTTGGAATAGAAGGGGCCTATTATACTATTCACTCTGCAAAAGTCACTTTAAAAAAATTCCATAATTGATTGTTTTTAATGGGATTTTTAAGAGCCAAGTTTTATGGGTTCATAAACGACGTAAGGTCTTTTGACGAAGCTCAGAAAATAATGCTTTTTAATTAACTCCAGAAAGCCGGGTGGGAAATGGACTGCCCCATAGAATCGACCAACTCCAATGGAGGAACGTTTTTCCATGGTCTTTTCCATGGTTTCCTCTAATTGGTCCAATGGAGCGCCGGACCAGTCCAAAAGAATGATTGCTCCAAAATATTTGTTTTCAATTTTTCGGATGAAGTCTTTGTGGATGGCTGGGGATTGCCTTGCAATAACCCTTATACTGAAAGCATCCATAACAATGGGTCGTTGGTCCATTAACAGGGGAACCAGCGGATTTTCGCTGAGCAGGTTTTTTTTTGCCGGACCCAATCGATCAGCGATGAAGCTGATGGTATCTCTGGTCGGTTTTCCAATAGGTTCTATATGATCCTTAACGGAAATCGTCCCCGGAATCCAAGTGTACAAAGTACCAAGTATAATGAACAAAAAGGACAAATTGTACAACTTGAAAAAGTTCTGGTTTTTTTGAAATTCAAAGGCTAAAACCAAGGTGCTTGCGATTAGCAAATCAATGAGGTGGTTGTTGTCTGTTCCCGGTGAGGAATAAATTGCGAAAGTTGACAGGAAGGTGACCGCAAAATAAAGATATACAAACGAGTCCCAAAGGGCCTTTCTTTTATTGATTACCAGACAAATTGCTAGAATTAGCGGAGTCATGAAGAAAGGGTCCTGGATGGTAAAAGTGGCAAACCAAAGTGGCGTTTTTAAGGCGTACCCTAAATTAAACCCTCCTAAAGCGCAGGCCTGAAATGACTCGAAAGCCCGGCCCTGACTGAAAGTATTCACTAAAAGTATAACGACCGCACCCGCAACGGTCGTCAGGCCGGCCAAATAAAAGGCCGATGATTTCTTTTTCTGTATTAAGAAGTAGAGAAGGACAGTCAGCAAACCACCCAGAGTTGTGAATTTGGTGAAAAACGCCCCTAAAAAGAAAACGGCGCTAAAAATTAAATAAAGCCGGGATTTGGTTTTCAAATGTTTAAGAGCAAAAATAATTCCCCAGAGATTAAATCCTGTTGCCAGGAAGGCTTCTTTGACTTCCAGAGTTAACATTTGAACTGAAATGGATGCGTGGATCAGAAGGATAAAGGGGATTATGATGCTTTTTCTTACCCCGGTTTCCCTCAAGAGGAAGTAAATGCCTATTTCAAGAAATCCAAGGGATGTTAGAGATAGTAAAAACCCCGATGTTACCGGGTCATGCAGATAGGAAATAAGGAACCCATAGATGACGAAAAATACAGGCATGTAGCGGGTACCGCCATAACCGAAATCGTCGAAAACAGGCCGGTAAAATATTCCTTGTGCAAAATCATTTGCCAAGGCAGCCCAGACTCCACTCGTGGTCCCGGAGGGAATCGCTCCCGGAAGAAACCAAAATAGAAGGGACAGGGATCCGATAAAAGCAGTCAGGCCTGCCGCCCAAAGGAGAACATTGAGCAATCTTATGTCAGATAAATTCATAGGTGGGATCAGTGATGGGCATCCATCAGGAGATCGAAGGATTTCTCAGGTTATTACTATCAACTTTTCGGCATTTTTTCGTCAATCCGGGTTTGAGAGCCGAATCGTATTGTCATTCATTCTGAGTTACACGAGAACAATAGAATCGGTCCATCGACCATGCCACAAGCAGGCCGTAGGCGGCTCCCCAGAGGACATCCAGAACGTAATGATGATTGAGGTAAACGGCTGAAAAGCAAACAAGAAAAAAATATAACAGGCAGAAAACGCGAAGCGATGATAACTTGAAGGCGAAATACACACATAGCAGGGGAAAGGCGACATGCCCTGAAGGAATGGCGCCAAACACATTGGGGACTCTTGAGTAATAACTCGATAATAAATTGACGCCGAAAATCTCGTCAAACCGCAGAGCTCCCGCCGCGCTGGGAAGTGCGTCCAATTGCGCGGGGCCCAAACCATATATGTCCACATACCAGGGAGGGGCGGCGGGATACCAGTAATAAGTGGAACAGCACAAAATGTTCAACCAGAACATGCCCCACATCAAGGCGTGGACTTTGGTTTTTATCGTTTCTTCATCCAGAAGTGATTTATTTCTTGAGGCCAAATAAAACCGGTAATAAATGGCCACCCCCAATAAAATCGGGACGAAAATTATATAGCCAAAACTAGTGATGACATCAAGTACCGGATGGGTATGGTTTTGCAGCCATTGGCTGGGCAACACCCTTCCCTCGGAAGTTTCGATACCAAAAAAAGTCATGTCGAACAGATAAGGTTCAGTAACCCGGACTTCCCCCCGAATCAAATCGGCGTAATAACCTTGGCTGTCATACAGGGCCAGAAATAATGTAAAGGGGAGAAAAAACCGGTAAAGGCTATGCGTGCGGGGTCCTCCATAGTAAGCGAGTACAAGGAAAATGACCACCAGATGGTCTGGCCGAAAGCCGCCCATGCTTAAATGGAGTCCCCAGAACCCTGTCAAAAAGACAAGGGGCAAAAGTTTTTGCAGGAGGGAGCGGCTTTTCCACCATAGAAACCATTGTTGTAAATACATGGTGGATGTTGAATCGCCTTCCATGGCAGGGTCTTGAACTTGATCCATCTCCGGCATTAAATAGTCCTTGAGGTTATGAGCGTGAGAGTAAAATTATGGGCAACAAGAATTGTCTAAAATTAACCCCGGCTACAATATCATAAAAAAATGAATTCCATTTATCTGGTTCGTTACGGTGACTCCAAGATTGCATTTGAAATGCGCGAGGAAATTGACCCCCTGCCACATGAAAGCGAGGTTTTGATCGAAGTGGAAGCCTCCGGGCTGAATTTTGCGGATGTGCTGGCGCGACGGGGACTTTATCCCGATGCGCCCAGGATACCTTGTGTGCTGGGCTATGAGGTGGTTGGCCGAGTGATTGCGATGGGCGGTAGAGTTGAGAAATTGAAAGCCGGTGACCGGGTGCTGGCGTTCACCAGGTTTGGGGGATATGCCTCCAAAGTCGTGGCCCATTCGATGGCAACGGTAAAAATTCCCGAAGAGATAGAAGCCGGTGTTGCGGCGGCGCTAGCCACGCAATATTGTACGGCCTGGTATGCGGCGGAAGAAATGGTTCGTCTTAATACCGGAGACCATGTGCTCATCCAGGCCGCCGCTGGCGGAGTGGGGACGGCTCTTGTGCAAATCGCCAAACGCCGTGGTTGTGTTGTTTATGGCACAGCCAGCTCGCAAACGAAAATCGATTATCTTGAAAGCCTGGGCGTCGATCATCCAATCAATTATCTGCAAAAAGATTTTGCCAGGGAAGTCCGTAGCATCAATGGCAAGCGGGGATTGGACGTTGTTTTTGATTCCATTGGCGGCAAAACCTTTCGCAAGGGATATAACCTCCTCGGTTCCGGAGGCAGGATCGTTGCTTTTGGCGTTGCGGAGATGACGGGAAATCGCAGAAATTTTTTCCGCATTTTGCGGACGGTGCTGGGATTCGGGTTTTTCCATGGTCTTCCGCTGATCTCAAATTCCAAAAGCGTCCTCGGGCTGAATATGCTTCGTATCGCGGAAGACAGGCCCGATGTTCTTCAACGTTGCATGCGCGCCGTGGTGGATTTGACCGATAAAGGGGAACTGAGTCCGAAGGTGGGCGGAGAGTACCCGGCGGATCAGGTTGCGGATGCGCATGCATTTCTGGAAATGAGAAAATCCACCGGAAAGGTTATCTTGAGGTGGACCGGGTAACTTTTTTTATTCCCACCAGTGGGTTTAATACCCCGCCCCGCCACGCGGGTGGAAAAGCCTGCTGCGCAGGAGGGCAAACGTTCGCTTCGCTTGTGATATCCTTTCCCTTGTCTTCATGCCCCGGAGGGGTACACGAGCCACGAAAAGCCATTAATCCATGAGCACTTAAAATGTGGGTCCAACCCTTGGCTGGTCCAGCGGTATTCTGTATGAAAAAAGTTTTAGTGATTTTAGCTCCAGGTT
>JADFGI010000429.1 GCA_022567815.1 Nitrospinota bacterium | reverse complement strand
GCGCCATGAACGGTCAATCCCCTGGAATGCAGGCCCATATCTCAAACCCATTTTCTCGAAAGACTGGTAAAGTTCCCTGGAGACCACTTCTGCTGTGCACCGGCTTTTAATTTGATCCAGATCGGCTAATTCAGGAACATCATGAGGGAATCGATCCCCCAGCGTTCCGCTCGCATGCAACGTCCAGGTACCATTGCTTCGGTCGGTAAGACTGTGGATTTTGAAGGACGCATCGGAGGGATCATAGGTCATCTGGGTTTTAATACCACGGTTTTTGGGAACGACCAGTGCATTATGAAATTCGATTGATTCCAAAACACATGACGCGCCATCCTTGACACGCTTGGCCAGAGCCAAAGCCCACTCTATAAACCCCGCGCCGGGGAAAATGAGGATTCCCTTGACGACATGGTCGCCAAGATAAGTTAAATCCCGTTTGTCCAGGCGGGATTGCCACCCGGAAGATGAGAACTCCATCTCCCAACCAAGGAAAGGGTGAACATTGGCAGCCAACTGGTCGAAACCTTTCTCCTCCCTTTCATGCCAATAGCGCTCCTTCTGCCAGGGATAATACGGCAGAGAAACACAACGACCGCCTTGAGGGAAAATCGGATTCCAATCAATTGATCGCCCCAGACTGTAAAGATTCCCCAATGAATTCACCATTACCTTGCGGTCGTCCTCCTTGTGATTTAGAGAAGGAAGAACGGTGCCTTGCCGTTTTAAATGGGAAAGGCATTCAGAGATATTAGCTCCCAAAACGGGGTGCGGGCTCAATTCCAAAAACGTTGTAAATCCATCCTGGACCAGTTTTTCAGTGGCTTTATGAAATCGGACGGGGTTCCTGACATTGTCCCACCAGTAATCGGCTCCCATTTGATCCCCGCGCTCTAATTTTCCCCGCACTGTGGAATAGAAGGGAATGGATCCGGTTTGGCATTGAAGACCATTCAGGGACTGCAACAACCCCTTACGGGCAGAATCCATTTGATGGCTGTGAAACGCATAATTGACTTGCAAATAGTGACAGAATATTTCCTGTTGCCGGAGAGGTTGAATCATTTTTTCCAGAGCTTCGGGATCTCCGGAAATGGTGACGGATTTGGGACTGTTCACCGCCGCCAGGGAGATTTCGTTTTCCCAGCCCTTGAGCGCTTTGGCAATTTTTTCTTCAGGCAAACCGACCACCGCCATTTTTCCCTTTCCGGCCATCTTGTGGAGCCATCGTCCACGATGATAAACAACGCGAACCGCATCCTCCAGGGAGTAAATCCCCGCCACATAAGCCGCCGCCGCCTCTCCGATGCTATGGCCTATGACTGCCGAAGGTGCGATACCCCACGAGCGCCATAAATCGGCGAGGCCTACCTGAATGGAAAAAATCGCGGGCTGGGTAATGTGAGTTTCATGGATTTTAGATAAGGTCTCTTCCGCCATCAATTCATGCCACAAGGACCAGTCGGCATGACGGCTGAAAAGTTCGTCGCACTTCTTGATAGCCGCGCGGAATACCGGTTCCTGTTGCATAAGCTGACGGCCCATCCCCCACCATTGTGGCCCCTGCCCGGAAAATACGAATGCTATTTTAGGTTTTTCTTCGCCTGATATATCCAGGCTGATTCTTTTCCCGGTAGAAAGGCCATGATGTTTTTCATCGTTCAAAAACGCCTGCAGTCCTTCTTTAAAATCCTGAACCGACTTACCCGCCACCGCGAAACGGTAATCGTGATGGCTCCTTCTTAGAGACGCGGTGTAGCAAATATCATGCAGGTCGCAGTCGTCCTTTGAGGAAAAGAAGTCGAGGTAAAGTCTGGCAAAATCCTTCAAGGCATCCTGGCTGCGGGCCGAAACGGGCAGGCAGAAAAACGAAGGCCCCTTGGAAACAGAGTCCGGCGTTTCAGAATCGATGGGGAGGGGAGATCCCTGTAAAATTATGTTTGCGTTGGTGCCCCCGAATCCAAAAGAATTGATTCCTGCCAAAGCCGGTTCGTCCCTTTCCGGCCAAGGAACCAGGCCCTGGGGAACCTGCAGTTGCAATTTCTCAAAATCAATCTCAGGATGCGGTTGATTGAAATGGAGGTTAGGAGGAATTTGCTTATGTTTCAGCGCCAGAACCACCTTCATCAAACCCGCTATTCCCGAAGCCGATTCCAAATGACCGATATTGCTTTTTACCGAACCCATATAGCAAACATTTTCAGGCGGCCTGTTTTCAGATAGAACCTCACCCTGGGCATTGGCTTCAATCGGATCGCCCAGGGGAGTCCCGGTTCCATGCGCTTCCAGATATTGAATCTTGTTCGGTGAGATCCCGGCTGATTCACAACCTTTCCGCAACAGAGTTTTCTGGGACTCTCCATTGGGAATGGACATCGCCCATGTATGACCGTCTTGATTGGATGTCGTAGAAAGGATGAGCGCGTAAACAGGGTCCTTGTCCCGCAATGCTTGTTGCAGTGGTTTTAATATCGCTATCCCCGCCCCTTCTCCCCGGACATATCCCTTTCCTGCCGCATCGAAAGACCTGCACCGGCCGTCGGGAGAAAGCATTCCCCCTTTC
>JADFGI010000428.1 GCA_022567815.1 Nitrospinota bacterium | reverse complement strand
CCCAGAAGTTGCCGAAAGCCGGAATTTACTTGGCGAACTTTATCTGGAAATGGGGGAATATTCCCAGGCGGAACCCCAGTTCCAGCAGGCGCTAAAAATAAAGGAAAAATCCCTCGGGCCCGACCATGCGGAAGTCGCCCATATCCTGGAAAGCCTTGCGGAGGTGCACGGGAAATTGCAGGATTATGCCCGGATCGAGCCTCTTTTGGTACGTTCACTAAAAATACAGGAATCCGTATTGGGTCCTGAGCACCTTGACGTGGCTAGAATTCTAGCGAGCTTGGCGGATTTCTACCGGAGCGAACAAAAATATAATTCTGCGGAACCGCTCTTGATGCGAGCCCTGAAAATACGGGAAAACTCACTGGAAGCGGGGCATCCCGATATCGCATCAACGGTTGACGACCTGGCGGCGCTTTGTAACTCCATGGGCAATTACGCCCAGGCCGAAAGGTTGTATTTACAGGGACTGGAAATTCGCGAAAAAGCCCACGGTTCTCACCATCCTGATGTCGCGCAGTCGTTGAACAACCTGGCGGCGCTGTATAACTCAATGAAGGAATACTCCAAAGCCGAGCCCCTGTACCGCCGGTCATTGAAAATATGTGAAAAATCAATGGGGCCAAACCATCCCAACGTGGCTGAATCGCTCAATAACCTGGCGGAATTGTACAGGAAAATCGGCGATTTGAAGAAAGTTGAGCCTTTACTCCTGCGGTCGTTAAAAATCAGCGAGGAACAATTGGGCAAGGACCATCCGGACGTTGCTCCCTCTCTTATCAATCTCGGAAAATTGTATGAGAAACAAGGCGACTTTGCCAAGGCCGAGCCAGTTTATCAAAGGGCTCTGGAAATTTTGCGGAAACATTCGGGAAAAGATCATCCGGAAGTCGCTGACTGCCTGAACAATCTGGCAGACCTTTATAACGCAACGGGGGATTACGGCAAAGTAGAGCCGCTGATGCTTCAAGCTCTGGAGATCAATGAAAAAGCTCATGGATATGAACATCCATCGGTTGCGGGGTGTCTCAAAAAACTGGCCGATTTGTATCGCAACAAGGGGGAATATTCGCAGGCCGAGCCCCTGCTTCTACGGTCGCTGAAAATCGTTGAGCAGGCCCTGAACCCGGAACACCCCGAGGTGGCGGATATCCTGAGCAATCTGGCGTATTTGTACCGCACTCAGGGCGAGCTGAAAATGGCGGAACCGCTTTACGAACGGACCTTGAAAATCCGGGAAAAATCTCTTGGACCCGATCATCTCGATGTAGGCGCGACACTCAGCGACCTGGGAGGAATTTACAAGGCTAATCAAGATTACGAGCAATCAAAGTCGTTTTTTCAACGGGCGATGGGGATTTTGGATAAAAATCTCAGTCCCAATCACCCGGACATGGTTCCGGTCCTGCAAAACCTGGCCGAACTTTTAAATGCTTTAGGCGATCGATCCAATACCGAACCGTTGTATATCCGGTTGTTGCAGATCGCGGAAAAATCGCATGGGCCGGATCATCCTGAAGTGGCGGAAGCTCTTGACGACCTAGCCGGATTTTACGCGGAGACTCAAAACTATGGCAAGGCGTATCCCCTGCTGATCCGTGCCCTGAAGATCAAGGAAATGGCCGTTGGCCCCGACCATCTGGAAGTGGCTGAAATCGTCACCAAGCTTGCGCTCATGTATCGGGGATTGGATGACTATAAGAAGGCTGAGCCTCTGATGGTCAGGGGCCTGGATATTTATGAGCTAAACCTGGGCCCGGACCATTTGGATCTGGAAGGGCCGATTAACAACCTGGCCGAGCTGTATTATGAAATGGGAGAGTACGCCAAGTCGGACCCACTTTATCAACGTGCGCTGAATATCAAGGACCTTTCCACACAACCTGCACAGTCCGACAACGGTTCTGAATCCTCCTCATCCAAAAAGAAGCAGAGAAAGACAGTCCGGCTGGAGTTTTCCGCGACAAAGGATCAGATATTAACCGTTATCCCAATCCTTGCGGAATTGGCGGACAAATCCGAGGAAAAGAAAATCACCATCCGCATAGAAGGAACGTCCCAAAAGGGATACGACGCCTCCTGGCTAAAGAACTCCATCACACTACCCCTGGCCGAAGCCGATGTCGAACAATGGGCGGAAGAAAATTAGGATCAAAAAAGCCTTCCTGCATTTTAAGAGCCTTTTGCGTAATAGGGTGTACCTCTAAACCCTGCCTTTTTTGGAGTACCCCACCTTAAAATTAATTTGCAGGTCCCTCATTCCAAATCCTTCATTTTAAAAGAAAATTTGTATATTCTCCCTGCCGAAAATTCCGGTGAATTTAACAGAATCGTAACAATTGCTTGACCGGATATTAACGTGACGTTCCTATACTGGATTCGTTAAGCAAGCGGAATTGGCAATGAACGACCCCGCCGCAAGCGGCCAGCCTGGGGGCTGGACCCAATTGGCAACATCTTTCTCTGCTAACTAAGGTTCTCCGGGGCTCGTGAGCAAGTTCGCCCTCCGCGGAGGAGTCAGCCCCGCATCTCCTCCCCGCGTTGCGGGGCGGGGTATAAAA
>JADFGI010000054.1 GCA_022567815.1 Nitrospinota bacterium | reverse complement strand
TTTGGAGCATTTTCATCCGGTGCCAGTACCCAAAAATGATCCGGTATTTTTATTGATTTGCCGTTTGGTCAAGGATAAAGGGGTCGTAGAGTATGTGGAAGCCGCCCGGATTATCAAAAGCCGATACCCCAAAGTTACATTTAATTTGCTCGGTCCTCTGGATGTTAACAACCCTTCGGCGATTTCCAAATCTCAAATTGAAAAATGGCATCAAGAGGGAGTGATCCATTATTGTGGAGAAACGGAAGATGTCCGGCCCTTTCTTTACGCAGCAAGCGTTTTTGTGCTTCCTTCCTATTATGAAGGAACGCCACATTCGACGCTGGAAGCAATGGCCACAGGCCTGCCTATCCTTACCACCGATGTTGCGGGATGCCGGGAAACAGTAATCCACGGAAAAAACGGCTTCCTCGTGCCCCTAAGGGATGAAAATGCCTTGGTGAAGGCGATGGAACGCTTTATCCTTGACCCGGACTTAATTTCGAAGATGGGAGAAACCAGCCGGGAAATCGTGGTCAATAAGTATGACATTCATCAAGTCAATGCCCGGATAATCGCGGTCATGGGTTTGGAGAAAGAAAAAACGCCTCGTTATTCTTCACAGCAATGAACGACCCCGCCGCAAGCGGCCAGAATATCCGCCAAGGGTTATCACATTAAAGCCGTGGCCAGCGTGACACTGGACCCGATCAGCAACTACTTTCTCAGCCAGCAAACGTTTTCCCGGTGAAACGAGTTTTTGAGAGTTGCCCCTACGGTTAGTAGCCACAGGGAATAAAGCCACGGGTGGGATTAATTCCGCTTAGGTTTTGGTGAAATCCGGAAACGCTTCGAAAACCAGGTTTTCATTTGGTAAAAAATTTATGATTGGCATTTCCCCGGTTTCTTGCCTGAGACCAGATTTTATTTTGAGTAATAACTCGTATACCACTCCACAAAGTTTTTGACCCCGATCTGAATATTGAATTTCGGTTTGTAACCGAAGTCTTCAATAAGACTGGATACATCGGCGTGGGATTTATAAAAATCACCGAGTTGAAAAGGCATCATGTTCATCTCGGCCTTTTTGCCCAGATTTTTTTCTATCTCTTTAATAAAATCCATCAACTTGACCGGTGAGTTCGATCCGATATTGTAAATCCGGTACGGCGCCGGTGACGACCCCGGGTCGGGCCGGGTTCCGTCCCAATTGGAATTAGGCTCGGGAACTTTCATCACTACGCGAACCACTCCTTCGACAATATCATCAACGTAAGTGAAATCCCGTATCATGTCGCCGCGGTTGAACACGTCGATGGGCTTGCCTTCCCGAATGTTCTTGGTAAAAATGAACAACGCCATGTCCGGCCTTCCCCAGGGACCATACACCGTAAAAAACCTCAGTCCCGTTACCGGCAATTTATAAAGATGGGCATAGGAATGCGCCATCAGTTCATTGTCCTTTTTCGTGGCCCCATAAAGGGATACCGGGTGGTTGACAGGATCGCCGACGGAAAAAGGATATTTTGCGTTCAATCCATATACCGAGCTGGTGGAGGCAAACACCAGATGTTCCACTTTATTATGGCGGCATCCTTCCAGAATATTCAGGGTCCCCACGACATTGCTTTGGATATAAGCATGGGGATGGTCAAGGGAATATCGAACGCCCGCCTGGGCTCCAAGATGGATAACGCGCTGAGGCTGTTCCTTTTTAAAAAGACCGGCAACGGCTTCGTTATCCGCCAAATCATCTCTATACAGTTTAAACTTTTCAAATTTATTCAATATGTCCAAACGGGAATTTTTTAATTCGACGGAGTAGTAATCATTGACATTGTCCAAACCGATGATGTCATGCCCCTCCTCCAGAAGCCGTTTCGAGGTGTGGAATCCGATGAAACCCGCCGCGCCTGTGACCAGAATTTTCATATGGGTTTTACTCTCTTGAAGTATTAAAAAAAAAGGGGCCTCTAAAAATTAATATTTTTTGGCCTTGGCAATCACCAACCCCTTACTTTAAAGGGGTTGGCTCATAGTCCAGGTTGAGTTTTTCGAGGTGCTCTAAATTTCATTTTCTAATAATGAACGACCCCGGCGCAAGCGGCCAGCCAGCCAGCGTGACGCTGGCTCCTCCGCGGAGGGCGAGTTTGCTCACGCCGTGCAATGGGTTTATAGCTCACGAAATCCTGAATTACCCCTTCTACCCCTTCGGGGCATGAAAGCTAATGAAGAAGATATAACAGGGGCATGAAGAAAATAGTGAAATATCACAAGTGCCGAATGTTTCCTCCAGCCGTTTTGAGGGCCTCGCGAAGCGTCAGGCCCAAGCTTCCTCCCCACGTAGTGGGGCCCGCGTGGCGGGGTCAGCCTGCAAAAAACGTTTTGATTTGTTGCACGACATATTCCTGTTGTTCCGGTTTCAACCCAGGAAAAATGGGCAGCGCCAGTGTGTTCTTTGCCGCAATCTCGGCTTCCGGGAAATCCCCTTCTTTGTGCCCCAGATAATGAAAGCATTGCTGAAAATGCAGGGGAATAGGATAATAAACCTCCGTCCCGATGCCTTTTTCCCGCAAATATTCCCGCAATGCGTCCCGGTTGGATACCCGGATCACAAATTGGTTGTAGGTATGATAATTCGGAACCTTCGAACTTGAATACACCGCTTGCGGCAATTGGATTTTTTGGGCTTGAGTCAAACATTTTTCTTTGAACAACGCTTCATAGCGGAGGGCATTTTCGCGGCGCTGATGGTTCCAATCCTCAAGGCAGGGGAATTTAACATTCAGGACCGCCGCCTGGAGGCTGTCCAGGCGAAAATTGCCGCCAATGAGTTTATGATAATATTTAGGCTTGCTTCCATGCACTCTTAAAACACGAACCCTTTCATCCAATTCCGGATGATTGGTGACCACCATCCCGCCGTCGCCAAAACAGCCAAGATTCTTCGTGGGAAAAAAGGAAAAGCATCCCAGGTCCCCCAGGTTTCCTGCCTTACGCCCGTCGTGGTACTGCGCCCCGATGGCCTGGGCGGCATCTTCCACCACATAAAGGTTGTGTTTCTTTGCGGTACTTAAAATGGAGGCACTGTCCGCACATTGCCCGTATAGATGAACAGGAAGAATGGCCTTGGTTTTCGAGGTAATTTTTTCTTCAATTTTTTCTGGATCGATATTGTAGGTGACCGGATCGATATCCACAAACACGGGCTTTGCGCCCAATCGTGCAATACAGCCCACTGTGGCAATAAAAGTATAGGGCGTCGTGATGACTTCATCGCCGGGTCCCACCCCAATAGCCATGAGGGAAACCAGCAGGGCATCGGTTCCCGATGAAACCCCGATGGCGGAACCCACCCCACAATAATCGGCTATTTGCTTTTCCAGTTTGCTGACCTCCGCGCCGAGTATGAAGGCGTTGCTGTCAACAACCCGGGAAATCGCGCTGGCGATGTCCTGCTGAATCGGTTGGTGCTGATAACTCAAGTCTAATAAGGGTACGTTCATTGGGACTCTGGATTTTGGGATAAAGGTGCAGGTTGAACTTCGTTGTTATTTCGCGTGTAACGGTTTCCGCATGCGAGGCCCCGCTACGCGGGGAAGAAAAGCCTGCTACGCAGGGGGCCTGACGCTACGCGAGGCCCTCAAAACGGCTGGAGGAAAATTCCTCACGGAAGTGGGGGTAGCCAGCCATACACCCATAGCATGTTGATATTTGTTCCAGCCCCCAGGCTGGTTCAGCGGTACGCTGGCTGGCGGCGGGTTCGATGACAGGCGTTAAATTGTGAGGGTGAGCTCAAAAAAATGAGCGGGACGATGGATCAGGCTTTGATGATTTTATCCGATTTAATTTTTCCACAGGCATTCCGGGTATCCACAACGATCTTTGATCCTTTGACGATCTCCGTGTAGTCGTAACTCGAATGATCGGTCAAAATGACGGTCATATCGTATTGGTCCAAATGGTCCAACGACACACTCTTTTTCCCAACATATTGATTATATTCTCGTCTGGGTCCGAGGACAACAGGAATATAAGGATCGTTATAATCAACTTCAGCTCCATAATCATCCAAGAGTTCCATGATTTTGAAGCTGGGAGATTCCCGGTCGTCATCAACGTTCTTTTTATAGGCCATCCCAAGAATAAAAATTCTGCTACCCTTCAAACTTTTTCCAGTATTGTTCAAGGCCCACAGAATCTTTTGCAAAACATATTCCGGCATGGACACGTTGATTTCACCGGCAAGCTCGATAAACTTCGTAGGCACGCCAAATTCCCTGGCCTTCCAAGTCAGATAAAACGGATCGATAGGAATGCAGTGACCGCCCAGACCGGGACCGGGATAAAACGGCATGAAGCCAAAGGGTTTGGTGCTGGAGGCTTCAATCACCTCCCAGATATCAATGCCCATTTTGTCAAATATGATTTTCAACTCGTTGACCAGAGCGATGTTGACCGACCGGAAAATATTTTCCATCAATTTGGACGCTTCCGCCACCTTGGTTCCGGAAACGGGGACCGTCTTTTCAATAACGGATAAGTAGAGAATGTTTGTAGCTTCCAGCCCTTTGGGGTCATCCGCACCGAGCACTTTCGGGATGGTGGCAGTCGAAAACTGCTTGTTGTTGGGATCTTCCCGCTCGGGGGAATAGGCGACATAGAAATCATGGTTGGCCTTGAGACCGCTTCCGGCTTCCAGTTCCGGCGTCAGCACGTCCTGGGTCGTGCCGGGATACGTGGTGGATTCCAGAACAATTAATTGATCTTTTCTCAAATAGGGAGCCATCATTTGAGCGGTTTTTACGATGTAGCTCATATCCGGTTCCCGGTTGTTGTTGAGCGGCGTGGGAACGCAAATGAGCAGGCAGTCGCATCTGGATACTGCCGAAAAGTCGGTGGTCGCTTCAAACCTTCCGGTTTTCACCATGTTTGCGATGCTTTCGCTGGGGATGTGGTGAATGTAGCTTTCACCTTTGGAGAGCCGCTCCACTTTCAAGGGGTCGACATCCAGACCTATTACCGGGAATCCGGCCTTGCCAAATTCCTGAACCAGAGGTAGCCCGACATATCCCAAGCCGATGACTCCTACACACGCTGTTCTTTCTTTAATTTTTTGAATGAGCAAAATGAAACTCCCGGTTTTCAGTTACTAGGATTCATTATTTATTTGAATTACATTTTTTTCCGTAACATCAGATTCTAATAACCCATTGATTCTATTAAGATTGTTTAAAATTATGGTTCTTATATTTTAAGCTGTCAACCATTCCCTGTCAATATGAACCCCCAATGGATAGGCAAATTATCTTCCAGCTCCCATAAACATTTTTGTGAGGGTTTTCAAAGCGATGTTGGCATCCAGTCTAAAAGAAAAATGCCGGATATAATATAAATCATATTCAAACTTTTTAATCGCATCGCTCAGATCTTCCCCATATTTATAATTAACCTGGGCCCACCCGGTAATGCCGGGCCTCACCAGATGCCGGAATCTGTAACAGAAATATTGTTTCTCATAGACTTCAGTCAGTTTCGCCTGTTCCGGGCGCGGGCCGATCATGCTCATGTCCCCTTTCAGAACATTCCACAACTGAGGCAACTCGTCAAGATGCAAATACCTTAGCCATTTTCCAACCTTGGTGATCCGCGAATCAAATTCCTCCGTACACGCAGGGCTGTTAATCTGAGTCGTTGTCATCGTCCTGAATTTGTAACAGCTGAAAGGGACGTTGTTCTTTCCGGTCCGCACCTGCTCAAAGATGATGGGGTCCTTGTCTTCCCATCGAATCAAAATGGGTACCAGCAAGAAAAACGGGGATGTTAAAATCAACCCAATGAGAGCGAGTACGATGTCTGAGAACCGTTTGATTCTTTCAAATACCAGGCTTCGAGAGAAATCAAATCCCTCTCTCAGTAATAATTGCGGATGAACCAAAGAACTGGGAATCCTTTGAAGATAATTTTCATAAAACTTTTCCACTGAAATAATGGGAACTCCATTGAAATGACATTTGATTAATCTTTCTACAAACTCCTTTTTCATACTGCGCCTGTCATCGGCAACGATCACGGCATCATGCGAACCATTCAAAGTTTCAAACTGGCTTTCAGGGGCCGCTTCAATAACAGGGGAATTGCTTCCGCACAACTTTTGTCCAACTTTTTTTTGGGTTAAATCCAGGACACGGAAATTCTGGGTTATTCCTGAGTTAAGACAATCCATATAAAATTCCTTGGCCAGCCCTCCCGTTCCAAGGATGATAAAATAGCGTTGCTTTTGGTGTTTATGAAACAAGGAATATATATATCCGCGATAAAACAAAGAGATTGCGATAAAGGTAAAATAACTTAAAGGAAGGACAATTCGGCTAAAATAGTAACCCGGTTTTAATGTAAAGACATACATACTAACAATCGTCAATACCAACGCCGCCAGACCCGCTACTATGTGTTCCGTAGCGTAATTTAAGCTACGCATATTGTTTTTTAAGGAAAATCCGTCAATGAGAGCTATCATCATAGGGGTGATAAGCAGTGGAATCAACAAGGATGACCCAATGCCTTCTGGAAGAGGCACACCCTGAAGGCGAATGAGGGTAAAAATATAAAACAAGGCCCCAAGGGTTATTGTGTCCAGGATCAAAAGTGATAATAGCATTAAAACTCTGGGTCGCATTTACAGCCTCTTTTTTTGAAAATTTTTCGAAATCAATTTTATCTGGGGGAAAAGTTTTCGCTTTATCAAAGAAAAAAATTCTCAAATATTGTTAAAAATTTGGTTGAATCAAAACTTTCAAAGTTGCCAAACGTCGTCGATAAATCCCATTTCCTAAGCATCCTGAGTTTATTCTGAAAGCGAAAGCTCCCCTGACCAATCATAAATAGCCAACCGGGGTTATTTGAAAACCTGGTTCCAAAATAATCTCAATCAATAAACCTGAAAAAATCCGAAAGATGTTCCTTTGGCTGGACCAAATTTAATCAACTTCCATGTAGATAAGGATGCCACTCAAAGGTTAAGAATTGATTAAACATCCGACACAGTTTTGCAACGAAATCAAAAAGTTTCCCTGATTGGGGAATGCACCTTTAGCCCACCCCCAAGGCAATAATGGCCCAATCTTCAGGTACCCAAAGATCACTCTGGACCACCTAAATTACATTTACACTCTATTGTATAGTTTATAGATTTACATTTCTGTTATACTACTCAAACGGGTTGAAGGTTGTCAAGAAAACAATCGGTTTATGTATACAAAAACAACAATAAAACAACTGGTTGCTTTATCATTCACGCAAATCAAACCACCTCTATTAGATAGAAAGTCAAGATACTGAATTTATTAAACTATTGATGAAGGTTCCGCCCCCCGTATTGAGCTATGTGGGGATTTTTCAATTCCATTGCTCTCTCGTGAACCAGCAATGCGCGACATTGCTTCAAGTTAAGAACCTTCGCGAGGGAATTATGGATGAGATCAAACAGAAAACCCGCGATCACACCGATCACGGCTTCAGCATGAAGGTGACCGCATCAACTGTAAGGAGATGAACTTAGGTTGACGTTTGTTCTGTGGAGTTTTAAATGAAGAACCCTGCGGCAAACTACGGGGAATTGCTGGTTCAAAAAGGTGGGTAGATTCCCCAGTGTTTTTTGGGTTTGGATGTGGATGGTCGAGTTTCTTGTGGCATAGTTTTCCATCATTTTCCGCGGCTTCGAAATAAGAAGTAAAATTTTTTTAACCAAGGAAAACTTCACCTTCGTTTCTCCTTGCCCTCCCTGGGCTGGCTGAAACCGACTGACCAGGCTTTCCAAGAAAAACCTGATCAAATATCTTAAACAATTCTCCAACCAGACGTTGAAAAAGGTCCGACGTTCCCATGTTTTGAAAGGAAATGAAATCCGTCCGTTTGCTCAATGCTTCATTCAGGGTATTTGACCGGTGGATCAGAGGGGAAGGTTTTCGGTGAACCTAGAATCGGAGATTAACTGTGGTCGGAAAGGATTTGTTTCAACGACTATTGAATATCAAGTATTTTATAAACGCAATCGGTTTTCCACGTATTCCATTTGCGTTAGGTTTACCAGCTCGCCCCTCTTGACAGCATCGCGGACTAATCTAAGGATTTGATCTAAAAGATTATACATATTTTCTCCATCAATGTAGTTGTGGGGGTGTGTCCACAAATGGACCACTTTCTCCTGTTTGATCGCATCTGCGATCAAATTTGCCCATTTTCTACATGTCAAATTGAACGGGACTCTCTTCCTCAACCCGCGCCGCCAATTCAAAAAATATCCGGCTGGAATTTTAATGACCTTATCTGTTTTCGCGTGATCATGCGCTGAAGAATATAGATTAAATTCTCCCAAAAGATTGCCCAGACGATTCATGGTGCGGTTATTTCCTTTGATCTCCGATGAGTCGCGGTATCCGATGAACCCAGATTCAAACAGCTCTTCAACAAATCCAACTTGGTTGCGAGGATAAACAAAACTCTTCGGGGAAATTCCCTTCAGTTGGGCAACTTTTCTTATTAAATCCATTTCCCTTAAAAAATCTTCTTTTTGAATTAAGGATTGATCCAACGGAAGATGACTGAATCCATGGGAAGCTATCTCATGGGCTCCTGAATTCGATATCTTTTCAAAAGCGGATGGGCAAAACCAGCCTTCAAACTGATTTTGACGGGCAGATTTGTTGAAAGAGGAAAACCAATTTTGGCCATTCACAAAAACATCTGAAAACCATTCCTTGTGTTCATGATATTCATCGGTGGACATTGTAAAAGCGCCAACAAAGGCGAATGTGGCATTTATCTCATTTTCATCCAAAATTTCAACTAGCTTGGAATAAGCCTCATTGAGTTTTTTGTTTGTCAGGTAAGCGTCATAATCATTTAGGTGATCTGAAACTCCCCACTTGCCTTCGCAATCAAATGAAATAATAAAATTCCCCGCCACCTTATATTCCCTTTAAAATTGAATAGTTATTTAATTCTGATTGAGGAAATTAATGTTGTCAAGATAAAGAATAAATGAAAAAGATGAATAAGCTTTTAATTTTATTTACGGAAGCCAAAACCTTTATTTTCAGCCTTTTCAGGCAACCCAGGGTTTGGATCAGGAATATCGTAACCCTGATAATAACTATTTGTTTGCCAATCTATGCTTCCTCCGGGATGGGTGCAATGGCTTCAAAACCCAGATCTCCTGCTGAACCATTCAAACAGGGATTGTCAAAAATTTCTTTTCTTCTTTTATGGTAAAAAAAAGTTTCCGGCGGATTTTTTATTGGTTTATAACTCAATTGTCGAAGCATTTCATTTAATCGGGAATTAGAACTGAAGATTAACAACACATGTCCTCCAAACCTTTTCAACACCTTTTCCGCTTCCTGAAGCATACTTTTCAGACGGTTTTTAGATGAAGTATCCATTTCTACAATTCGACCCACATTCAGGCCGTTTCTTGGACCCAGGGAAAGAATGATGAAATCCTTGATTTGGTCCTGGGACGGGCAATAGATCAAAAGATGCCTGGGCCCCAACGGATGAAAAAACCTCCATTTGAATTGTTCGACCGACCAATGGGGAAAAACCTGATCACCGGGCTTTTGGTTCAGAATCGACAGAAGGGCTCCAATGATTTCGTCAGGCGGATCAAAAGATAATTGGATGGAAGAGGAGGAATTTTTTTTTCCTGCAACATCGGTAGAAGAAAAATACCGCCCCGGCACTTGATAATTAATAATTTTTTTGAGGCCAAGAATCATACCGCCCTTTACAGGAGTCAAAATTTTCCTATACCAGCAGGAATTAACATGCTGATATTTTAATTTTCGATAAGCCTCAGCTAGAAAAGGGCCGACACCGGGGATTAAAGCATGATCTTCGCCCATCACGGAACGCATCAAAAAGGTGAATCCCAACCCGTGTCGAAATTCTTCGGACACCATTAAATTGTGTAATGCAGGAACTGTTTTTATTTCTCCGTGGAGATTCCAGCTCAACCTCATTTTATGAATGCAGGCGATGACCGAGCCGTTATTAATTCCAAGCAAGAAATCATTTTCCAATATTCCGCCGCACGGATTTTCTTTATATAGCCAATGGATATAATTTAATGAGGACTGGTAACAAAGGTTGCCCCACTCCCTACTGGCGAATTCATGGTAGGGTTTATAATATTTTTCCTTAAAAGATGAAAACTCGACGTTATCCATTTTGAAAGTAAGTTCCGTTTTATAGCACTGGTTTTTTCTTGAACCTACTGCTATGTTGTATTTCCTGGTTAAAAGTAATTTTCATTGGGACTTTGAAGTTTTGCAATTTCTCCCCGCAATATTTTTTAATTCTCCGGGCAACAGCCTTCTGATCTTCTTCTTTCCATAGCCTGATCCGGGCACACACAATATTTCCCAAAACGGGGTTTTTTTCCCCATAGACAGTCGATTCCGCCACATTGTCGATTTCCTGAATCACGCTTTCCACTTCTGCGGGAAAGACCTTTTCGCCGCCAACACTTATGATGTCCGATTTGCGTCCTAATATCTTCATGTAAGGCCCATCAACAATCACAGAATCTCCAGTGACGAACCAACCATCCTCGGTAATAGGATCTGGCGCATTTAAATAACCGAGGAAAGTGGAAGCGGTTTTCACCTGAAGAATCCCATCCACCACCCGGGTTTCAATGCCATTACCGCCGATTTTTACCCACAAAGACCCTGAATCCTTTGATTTGGACTTTAAAACGCCGATTTCTGACATCCCGTAAGTTTGTAGCATTTTGATGTGTGGGAATATCTTGTTAAAACGCGACAGTGTGCTTTCAGGCATCGGTTCGGTTCCATAAGTAACCGCCTTTAGAGAACCGAGGTCGTACCTTTTATAAGACTCGCTCAAGAGTATTAGATTTAGAAAGGTAGGTGAGGTGGGCAGTAATTCGGCCTTAAATTTTTCTATGGCCTGTAAAACCGCATCCGGTGAACGGTCTTTGCAGGTGATGATGCAACCGCCGTTCGAAATGATATGAAACAGGGTATCTATGCCGCCCATATGATCGAACAACAAAAATGCGATGGTTCTTGAGGGTTTTCTTGGTTTTTTAAATCTATCCAGGAGAGCAATAAAATCATGTACCACCGCCTTGCTTTTACCCGTTGTCCCTGAAGAAAACAATATCAGACCCGGATGCTGCCATTTTCTTAACTTATCAAATAACTCATGGGAAACTTGTTGCCGATGGCGGGTGATTTCAACCTGATCGTCTTCATTGATGACAAATGAAACTTCGCCTTGAGCGATGTTTATCCACTCCAGTTTTTGGGCTCCAGCTTCGGGGGTAATGGGAACCAAAATACATTTTCTCTGAATCAGAGCTAAAAAAAGCGCGACGGAGTTGGGGGAAAATTCCCCTTCCAAAATAGTGATGGTTCCGGGTGAAATGTGATTGTCGTCAAGGAATTTCTGATAATGCAGGATTCTGCCCAACAGGAAGGAATAGCTGTAAACCTTGTCTTTCCAAACAATAGCATCATTATGATTACTGTCCTGGAAAGTTTTTATCAGGAAATCAATAGCCATTAAACTCCGCCTAAATAGATTACTTGGCCGGTCACAAAATCACTTTCCGATTTGATTAAAAAATCAATGACATTTGAAATATCTCTAAATTCTCCGAATCGGGGGATCGCCTGTCTCGCAATTAGAGCTTTCATTTTGTCTTCTGGCACGGAACGAATCAAATCCGTTTTTACAGGAGTGGGGCCCACCGCATTCACAGTGATTCCAAATTCAGCCAATTCTCTAGCAATAATCTCCGTCAAATTTACCACCGCCGCTTTGGAACAGGCGTATAATATTTCCCCTTCAAGTTTAAGCGGGGAGGCCACGGTTGCGAAATTGATGATCCGTCCAAATTTATTTTTCTTCATCAATTTGCCTGCTTCACGGCAAAACAAAAAAGTTCCAATTATATTGGT
>JADFGI010000427.1 GCA_022567815.1 Nitrospinota bacterium | reverse complement strand
TCAACCAATAAATAACGTTGGAGCATGTCAAATAACTCTTTTGATTGAACAGGTTTGGAGAGGTGATCCTGACACCCAGCCTCTATGCATTTTTCAACACTTTGTGCGCCCACGCTTGCGGTCAGCGCGATGATAGGGATATGGGAAGTTTCCTCCATATTCTTTATTTTCTTTGTAGCCTCCATACCATCCATCACGGGCATTCTGATATCCATGAGGATCAATTCAGGCTGGCTGGACAGCGCCTTGTCTATGGCCTCCCTGCCGTTCCTTGCCACAAAAACTTCATGTTCATGGATCCTGAGCATATCCAAAACCATGATGAGGTTGACTTCGTTATCCTCAACGACCAAAATGCGGCGACCGGTCGGATAACTAATTGCCTTTTCAGCCGCATCTGCCTTAATGGGTTTACCGGATGCAGTGGGTTCTCTGTCTGGCAGGGTGAACCAGAAAACGCTTCCCTTGCCTTCTTCGCTTTGGACGCCGATGTCTCCTCCGTGAAGCTCAACCAATCGACGGGTCAAAGCCAATCCAATTCCCGTGCCGCCCAACGCTTCATCCCGGGCGCGGTCCACCTGCAAAAATTCGCTGAATATGGTCTCCTGATATTCTTTTGAGATCCCAAGCCCGGAATCTGTCACCTCAATCTTTACAAAATCAGTTTCCTTCAATACGTTTACCTTTATAGCGCCTCCTTCAGGACTGTATTTAATCGCGTTTGAAAGGAGGTTAACCATGATCTGTTTTACTTTTCGAATATCACAGAATATTCTTTTTATAGACGGGTCAATAACGGGTTCAATCTTTATATTCTTTTTCTTCAACTGCGGCTCAACCATGCTTAGCCTAGACGAAAAACATGCTTCGGGCAAACATTCCTCGATCGTAAGTTCCATTTTTCCAGCGTCGATTTTGGCGACGTCAAGCAGATCGCTGATCAGATCCAATAGATGCTTTCCGCTGGATTCGATCTGATTTACATAACCCGATTGTTTGTCATTGAGCTTGCCAAAATGCTGACCCATCAATAAGTCCGAAAAACCTAATATGGAATTGAGCGGCGTTCTCAATTCATGGCTCATCGATGAAAGAAACTGGCTCTTGTGACGACTTGATTCCTTCAAGTCATTTGCCATTTTTTGAAAGGAGCTGGCCAACGATCCGAACTCGTCCTTAGAGGTGATGTTAATTTTCGTGGTAAATTCTCCCCGCCCGATAGCGATAGCGGCTTGTTGCAATTTCAATAATGGACTGGAAATGGCTTTGGAAACTAATAAGCCCAATCCAATGGCCAGAATAAATGAAATGAATGCAACTCCATAAATTATTTGCTCGGATTTGTTGATAGTGTCCAACGCAATTTGGTGTGAGAGCGCAACCTCTGCTTTTTCGATTTCCACGAATTTGTCCAAACTATTTGTGACCAAATCAATGGCTTCTTCGTATTGTTGAAAAGTTTCGCTGGAAACGGCGCCGGTCTCCTCGTATTCCTCAAACATGGTTTTGGCATGTTTGACCAAAACAGATTGTCCTGAAACAATCTTGTCATAAAGGGCTTTTTCTTCTTCTTCGGGCCCATCCATCCTGACAAGAACTTGCTTGGCAAGTTCGAAAAACTTTTGGGCGTTTTGTTTAAAATGCTCCGCCCATTGCAAAAATTCTTTCTTTTCATTTGTGTCACCGGAAACCACATAAGCGAAACTTTCTTCCACCGCCTCGGTCAATTTTGAATTAAGGGATTGTAAGGAATACAGCGCATCCGAGTGGAATCCGCCAATTTCCTTTAACTTGGTTTCAATGGGCCGGACACTCAGGACGCTTGCGACAATTATGAAAACGCCTAATATCACAAAGCTTACAATAATTCGTGTGCCTACTTTCATAACAGCGGACCTTTCGTAACCAGGGTACAGGTGAAAGACAACAGAACGATTTTACTGCCGATTTTTAAATTCATGGTTAAAAATAAAGAGACGCTTCAGGTCTCGAGTTTCAGTATCATGGAATAGTTCCAGTTTAGTAACATTGGTGATAAGTGTAAAATAAACTGTCGGTATTGACTGAAAAACAATGATTATCGGAGTTATGTAATTTGAATGTAGGGTAAAATTGGGCAATATTGATTGTTTGAAAATTGACAATCCGGATAAGATAAGTGTCTCGTCTGTTCCCCTGTGGAAATTGAATTGGAAAGTGGGGAAAATGGACTAAATCGCGAAATTTTTGAAAAGAGGGGGGAGTGGATGCTGGATGAAGCTGAACTGAAGGAATTGGTTAAAAAAATCAATCGTGCGATCAAAAACCGGCAGCTTTGCGTCGTGACGGAATATTTTGCCAAACACGATGTTGTGGATCTTGTGGAAAATGGGGCCACAATCCATGAAAAGAACATCCACCTGGATTTGCGGGGCGTTCTGACGCCGGGCAAACAGTTGAGCCTGAACGACTGGTTTAAAGGTCATCGGCAAGAGCTTGAAGCGAGCCTTGAAGAATATGTGGCCGACGAAGGAGAAGAATTGGACCTTAAGGATTTCGCCCAATTAATGTATCTGGAGTGCTACGACGGACAA
>JADFGI010000053.1 GCA_022567815.1 Nitrospinota bacterium | reverse complement strand
GAAAATCTAAAAATCCCCGTGCTGAGGGAGACCTTTGCATAACCCGTCGTTGCGAGGAACATCGTGACGAAGCCGTTATAATATTCCCAAGCTTTCGTGCCCCGTAGGGGTAAATCCAGAGACTCTGGGTCGCCACGCCGCTTTGCGGCTCGCGATGACGTTAGGATAGGCTCAGGGCAAATTCCATGAAGATTCTCCACTTATGCAAAGCTCTCGTGCTGAGGGCGGGAAAGGCGATGGACCTCAACCCTTTCTCATCGGCCCGCTTTAAGCTGTTTAAAGTTGCATTGCGGAGTTTATTTTCCTCGTCTCCCTCGCCCCACCTTGATCCAACGGCATGGATAACATACCGGGCATTGAGGTTACCCCCGGATGTGATAACGGCTCCGCCCACAGCGCATTCGCCGATCACAGCGCATTCCTGCTGAATCGCCGGGCCGCCTTTCTTCCTGATAGCGCCCGCAACCCCGCCGCCGAGGATCAATTCCGAATTCGCGGCATTGACAATGGCATCGGTATCACTTTCCGTGGTATCTCCCTGAATCAGCACCACTTCCGACTGATTGACCTGTATTCTCATTTTCCCGTGGAACCAAATCCATTCCCACCACGGGCGGTATCTTCCAGGGAATCTACGGGGATAAAATCAATTTTCTCGAATTTCTGGACGATGAGTTGCGCGACCCGGTCGCCGCGTTTGATGACATAGTCCTGGTCGGAGTGGTTGAACAGTAGAACCTTGATTTCCCCACGATACTCGGAATCAATAACTCCCGCGCCACAATCGAGGGAGTGTTTGACAGCAAGGCCGCTCCGGGGCCAGATCAAACCTACATGGCCTGGGGGAAGTTTCAGGCGGATGCCTGTGGAAATCAAATGTTTGCCCCTGGCGGGAATCACGGTATCAACAGACGATCTCAGGTCCGCCCCGGCATCACCGGGGTGAGAATAAACCGGAATCAATTCACCGGATACCTCGCATTTTAAAGAAGAAACTTCCAACACGACACCACCCCATTATTTTTAGTAAGGAAGACTTAAGGAGACCTCTAATAATTCGATAATTTTCCTTCAGGCAACTCGCGGGCCCTTATTTCATAAGGGCCGCTCATGGCCAAATGTAATTTTTAGAGGTGCCCTTAATATAGTCCATGAGGCAATCAACAACAAGATGGATTTGACCAAAAAAACACCCGCCCCGCATTACATTCAGGAAAACTTAATATGGAGATTAGAAAGAATATGATAACCGTCCTACCCGTTCCAGGAACCAACTCAATAATGCGTAAAGAATCTACAAGCCTGCCCCTGACATGACAGTCACCGGATCAAATGTGTGGAACAGGCAAGACGGTTAAAGCGCAAGAAAGGAGGCGGGTTACTATTTTTCCAAGCGACTTTTTGTCCAAAAATCGCTGGGTGTAAAAAGAGGGTCCATCATACGCCACTTGGAAGGGCATCTTCTTCCGATAAAAATAGAGGCTTCGGCTGGCGCTCAAAAAACTTGGGGGTTTGGGAAAGGGTTCGAGACTGGCGTACATCCCAACAAGACCACGTTCACCTGAAAAGTCCCTGGGATGCATCTCTTTAAACATGGACATCTCTCTTTTAGTAACCCGCCGTGGGAAGTTCCGGTTGCTTTCGGTAATCCGAAAACAGTGATTAAAAATTAAGCTAAACCGAATTTTTCCGGCTTATCCAAAACAACAACGGCAAATCAAACTATCTTTATCTAGTATAACGAGAGGGACCGTACCACCACATATTGTGGCTGTCAACAATAAAAATATCCCTAGCCCGTAATTAATTAAAATATCCTTATAATTCAATAGTATATGGAGGGAAATTTTTCTCTAACAGCCCTATGTTTTTTCTCTCACCCACTATGATGTAGATCTAAATTAATAACTGTCTATATATGGTGGATTTAACCGTAATTCTTTAAAATATTGAATTGGAGCAAAGGGCGGGGCTTTGGGTCGCGGATATCTTTAAGGCAATATCGGGCCAGCGTGACGCTGGACCCATTATTAACGTGCAATAGATTTAAAGCTTTTCAGGGCCTCGCGTAGCGTCAGGCCCAAGCCTTCCTCCCCACGTAGCGGGCCAGCCTGAGGGCTGGATCAAATATTAACGCACTATGGATTTATGGCTTTTCGAGGCTCGTGAGCATAGCGAACGGAGCCCCCTCTTCCTCCCGCGTAGCGGGCCAGCGTGACGCTGGACCTAATATTGACGGTCATGGGGTTTAGGTTCTTCAGGGCTGGTGAGCGTGTGATATTCGACCTTTGCCTTCATGCCCCCTAGGGGTAAAGCGAGCGTCAGCCCTCCTGCGTAGCAGGCTTTTCCTCCCCACGTAGTGGGGGGGTTACGGGTTTTTGAATTTTTCCACATCTTTTGGCAAGCTTTCGAGCAGACGGGCCTTGATTGTGTAGAGATCGGAATTTCCCTCCACCCTGGCATAATATTCGGCTTTGTTTTCGACTTTTTTCCCCACGATGACCTTGCCTCCCACTTCCGCGCCTTTTCCCGTCCAGACGGTTACAGAAACCGTAGGCTGGCTCAGGCCGGAATCGTCATCGCCAAGGGGAGGATCTACGATGGATTCATATTCCAGCCCGTTCAATGACCAGATTATATCGTTGCCTAAAAACCCTCTTACCTTTTTGATTTTTTCAGGTTTCGTCAGGTTCCAGTCTTTGTTGACTTTTTCCAGTTCAAAAGTTTTGTCGGGATATTCTATGGATATTTTTTGTACTGCGTCTTTATCAAAATTCAGAAGTTTTTTATTTTTCAAATCGTGCAGGGAACGGAACAGTTTGTCGGTGGTATCCGAACTGATAGTAAAAATCAATGCCTCCCCTGCCCTTGTGCCAAAATAATGCTTGCCATCACCGGATTTATTTCCCAGTTCCAGAGTCCAGGATTTATCATTGCCAAAATCAACGGTTAAAACTTTTTTCGCAGAACCCAGCCCGAAAAGCTCCGGTTTTTTTATCGATGTGTTTACGAATTCCGCCACCCTGGCGGATTGCAAATCGAACAATAAACTGTTTACAGTTGACGAATCCGCGTCAGCCTCGATGGGCTCAATAATTTTCCAGGCGCTTCCATTATTTCGTGCCAGCAGAATTTTTTCGTCTCCGGTGCGCAGATGAATTCGGGAAACGTTTTCCTGCTTGAACTCAAGCAGGGTTTTTGACATGAAATCGACGGCCCTTTTGGAAAGGGTATTGACGAGCTGAATGCCAAATAAAACGACATTATTGGCGCCTTCAACTTTTCCATAAAACCCTTGGTTTTCCAGTTTATTGCCCACCAACAAAGTCAATGGCTCGCTCCCTTTTCCGGTTTGAAGGGTCAGCTGTGAAGAAGGGGCATCCAAACCATAGGGCTTGAGGGTTTCCGGATTCTCGTCCAGGAATTTCTTGACCTTGAAGTTTCGCACACGACGGAGAAATCTTTTAATTTCGCCGGCATCGGCCTTGGTTTTCCCGTGGTCAATGATTTCCCATTGCTCGTTCTGTTTACTCAACGCAAACGATTCCCCTTCATTTTGAAACTTTATCCGCACCACCTCTTCATTTTCGAATTGCAAAAGAATTTTATCCCTAAAATCGAAAAGCGATTTATCGAGATCCTTTCTATTGGCGGCGGCCAGCAACACCCTGCTTTCGTCTGCCCGCTTGACGTACAGGTATTGGTTCATAGGGTGGTCATCGCCAACCAGCAGGGTCTTTTTACCCCCTTCTTTCAACTGTAGCGTGATTTTCAGGGAAGGTTCCTGCAATCCGTAAACGGAAAGGTCTTTTGCAGGGTCTTCAACGACGCGGGAGAATCGTGCCGATTGCAGAAGGGATAAAAAGGATGAGGCCGTTTGAGCGTCGGCTTTGGCTCGAACGGGTTTCAGCAATTCCCAGTCATCCGGGCCTTTGCGTTTGAGATGAAAAGTTTCATCCTTTTTCTCCAGGATGAATTCTTCCACCTGATCGGTCTCAAAAAAAAGAATTTTTTCAGCGCGTTCTTTTTCTTCGCTTTGTTTTTTTTCAGCGGGAATATCGACCAGATAGTAGTAAAGAACGATGCCGAGGAACGCCGCCGCCATCCAGACAGTTCCTTTGAACTTCATAGCCGCCGCCTTGTCCACCACTTTCTGACTCCGGCGAGGACGATGACTCCAGGAAAAAAGATGGTCCCCATCAAGAACAAGGCGGCCCCTAGGTCACTGGTCAAATGAATGGGGGTGTCCTTTCTTTCCCTTGGGCGTATGGAAATCAGGGACTCTTCCTCCGCCAGCCAGGAAGTGGTGTTGAGGAAAAAATCGCCGTTTCCGGAAAAATTAAAGTAAGTGTTGTTGGCAAAATCAGAATCTCCCACAACCACCAGGTTGCTTTTTTTGGCCGATTCATTTTTTTCCGTCCCCATATCATTTTCGCCCTTTTCATCCTCACCGGGTTTTGGATTTTCCCCGGAGTCCAGTTTTTTTGAGGCCACCACGGCAATGGTGACGGGGCCTCTCTGATCCACGCCAATATCAAACTTTACTTTCCCGCCGCCGAAGTCCATCTCAGCCCAGCTGTTGGCCCCCGTTTGCAGTAATTCAGACACCTTGATGCCTTCCGCCTTATTAGCGGTCACGGACCGGAGAACAGGGAAAATGGTGGACAGTGCAAAATCCTTGGTGATGTCGTGCATCATATATTGGCTGACCACCGGGGCGGCATAATCCCCGCCAAACATTTTTGACATGGGATCGATCACAATATCTTCCCGCAGTCCAATGCCCCATCGGGCTAAAAAATCATCCAATCCCGATTGCGTTTTCGGGTCGATCAATAGAAAAATGGAGCCACCGTTTTGAAGAAAATCCTCCAGCACTTCCTGCTCCTGAGGAAGAATGGGTTTTTCCGGTCCGGCGATCACCAGCGCGTCCGCATCCTCGGGAATTTTTCCCGTTTGCAAAAGCAGAAGTTTTTCCACCTGGAACCCGTCCCTCTCCAAGGCTTTTTTGGCGGCAGAGTACCCCTGCCCCTCTGTGTTATCCGGGTCCCGTTCGCCATGCCCTTCGAGAAAATAGATTTTCTTTTTCTCATCCTTCATGACTTTTAAAATGGCGTTGGTCATGTTTTCTTCGTTGGGATTCTGCACTTTGGTTTCCTGCTTGCCGCTTTCCAAAACCACGGTCCCGTAAGTCGTCACGCCATACTGCTTAATAATTGAGGGATTTTTGTCCGGGTCTACAAAGGATAATTTTATTTTGTCCGACAATCCCAGATACCCGTCCATGAGATTTTTAAAATCGGATCTTGTCGGCGACTCGCTTTGGAAAAACGCCGTCATCGAGATTTCCCTTGGCAGATTCGATACGATCTTTTGGGTTTGCGGGGCCAGGGTAAAAATTCCGCTGGACGTTAAATCGAATCGATATTTGTGACGGCTGGAGAGAATGTTGGCAAAAACCAGGATTCCCAGAAAAACACAGGTGAGCACAAAGGTGTTGGTTCCCTGGATGGCGGTTCGCGACTTGAATCCTTTTATCATTCCGTCATCTCCATCTTTCCGAATCCAACACCCGGTGCGTCAGAAACAAAAAAAAGAGAATGAAAGACAAGTAGTAAACCACATCGCTGGTATCGACGATGCCTTTGAGAAAACGTTGCATGTGGTCCACCAGGGAAAGATAATGCAACAATTCGCCCATTTCGGCGCTGGCCGCCTGCGCGGCCCAACCGATGATCCACATGAACAGGGACATTCCGAAAGCAATGACGGCCGCGATTATCTGGTTGTCGGTCAAAGACGATGCGAACACTCCTATCCCCACGTAACACCCCGACATGAGGAGAATGCCCAGGTAGCTTGTGACAATCGGGCCGATTTCCGGTTCGCCCAGTATCAACAAAAATCCGACGTTATAGGAAGACAGCAGGACCATCACAGTCACCACCGTCATACAGGCAAGAAATTTTCCGAAAATGATTTCCTTCAAGTCAATAGGAGAAGAGAGAAGCAGGGCATAGGTTTTGCTTTTCTTTTCATCAGCAAAACTTCGCATGGTGAGAGCGGGAATGATCAACAGCAAAGTCACCGCCATATTATGAAAAGACGGCTCGATCACCATGTCATTGAGGTTCAGGCCGACATTCATGCCGCGAAACTGGCCTGCCTGAACGCTTTGAAAACTGAAAAAGGTAAGGATTTGAAAAAAAATAAAACTGTAGATCATCAAAAAGACGGTCGTCACCACATAAAATACGGGCGAATTAAAATAAGACCCCAAATCCCTTTTAGCCACTACCCAGGCATTTCTCATACACCGGCTCCATTTTTAACCTTGCCCGGTTCATTTTCCTCCAGCGTCAAGTGGAGGAAAATTTCCTCAAGGGTCATTGAAACTATTTTAAGTTCCTCGATTCCCCAGGAATTTTCAAGCGCCATACGGGCCACCTGATCCTGCACATGGGAATTCATCTCGCATTCGATGAGGAACTCGTTATCCTTTTCCGCCTTGACGGAAATCACATTATCCAGAGCGCCCAATTTATCCTGAATTCCATTTTCGGAATTTCGCACTTTCAATATAAAGCGTTCGCTCTTGTTCAATGAAGACGTCAAACCCTCCAGCGAATCGACCGCCGCGATTTCACCGTCATTGAGAATAATCACCCGCTTACAGATTTGCGTGATTTCGGGAAGAATATGCGAACTCAGAATGATGGTATGGGAACTTGCAAGGTCCTGAATCAATTTTCGGATTTCGATGATCTGGATGGGGTCCAGTCCGATAGTGGGCTCATCCAGGATGAGGATTTCGGGATCATGAATCATGGCTTGGGCCAAACCCACCCGTTGCTGAAAACCTTTGGAAAGCCGACCGATGATGCGTTGCCGCACCTCCTTCAACGTGCATTTTTCCAGGACCCTGTCCACGGATGCTCGCACCTTGTTTGATGAAACTTGGCGAATTTCCGCCGCGAACCTGAGGTAACTGGTTACCGTCATGTCCGGATAGAGCGGCGGCGTTTCGGGCAGGTAGCCTATTCTTTTGCGTATCTCCAGCGATTCATCAAAGACATCGTACCCGCAAACTTTAGCGGAGCCACTGGATGCCGGGATGATACAGCATAGAATATTCATCGTGGTGGTTTTGCCCGCTCCGTTGGGACCAAGAAACCCAACCACTTCTCCCTTATTGACCTGAAAGGAGATACCTTTGATGGCAGGACGAGGCCCGTAGAATTTCGTTAAATTTTCAACCTCAATCATGCACCTTCTCCATCCGGGCAAATGTCACCCGGATTTCAGAAAAATTTTTATTATTTCCAAACAAAATACAAAGAAGATAAAAGATACGCGGAATATATAGAAGGACTTGTGCCTCAGAGAAAACTATCATAGTCCCAAAATAATATTCAATTAAAAATTTTTAATATAAACGACCCCGCCGCAAGCGGCCAGCGGGACACGTTGGGCCCAACCAGCCTGGGAGCTGGATCCGAGAATTAGGTGGGTGGATTTATGACTGACCAAATTCTGCTTCGTGCTCAGTTCTTTCTCCGGTTGTTTTCTCCGGGGCTGGTGAGCAAGTTCCCCCTCACGGGGACAGGCGCACTCCGCGGAGGAGTCAGCCCCATTTTTCCTCCCTGCGTTGCGGGGCGGAGAACAAAACCCACTTGTTGAAATAATATCAAAGTAACGAAATTTTAAACTTTATCTCATCTTGATTCTCTTGCCATTCAACTGAGCGGATTTGTAAATGGAGAAGATGACCTCCAGGGCTTTCAATCCGTCCCGTCCGCTGGAGATGCTGTTTTGGCCGGTCCGAATGCAACGTACCATTTCACTTGCACCGCTGGTGAAAGGGCTTTGAAGACGTTTGGGCTTTGGAAAAGCCGTCTGTTTTAATTCCTGAAATCCGGTAAACCGGCTACTTTTGCGAGTGGTGTAAAGTTTCCGCCCATCGTTGCCAATGAGAATTCGTCCTTTCGAGCCCTGGATATCCAGCTCAAAATTAAAATAATTTCTCGCGCCGCCGCCTTCGATAAAACCCAGGGCGCCACTTTTGAAACGTATCATGGCGCATACGGTTTCTTCGATGTATTTTTTACCGTAGGGCCGTACTTCGTGGCCCGAAACCCAGTCAATGGGGCCGCCAAAAAACAGCAAAAGGTCCGTTAAATGGGTGCCATCATGGAAAAGCGTTCCCCCGCCGTGCAGTTTCAATGGGAGCTTCGGGGGTTTCCAACTGAGGGCATTGCCTATGATTGTGCGTACATCTCCGATTTTTCCGGCGCGAATGATATCTCTCGCTTTTTGATAGTAAAATTCCCACCTCCGCTCATGATTGACGATCAAAGGAATTTTTTTTTGTTCGCAGACTTTGACCAATTTTCTGGCTTCGGCAAGATCAGCGGTCAAGGGCTTTTCACAATAAATTCCCTTAACGCCAGAACGGGCGGCATCGAGAACCATTCTGCCATGAAGGTGAGTCCAGGCCGCAATGCAGACGATATCCAGATTTTCCCGCTTGAGCATTTCCCGGTGATCGGTATAAAGACGGTCAACGCCCCAGCGTTTTCCAAATTGTTTGAGTCTGGACGGATCGATATCGCACCCTGCGGTCAATTTCACCGATGGGATGGAGCTGAATCCTCCCGCATGGGTGCAGGGTTTTCCTCGAAGGGGATCTTCCTCCAGAAGACTGCCGATCCTCCCGCAACCTATTATGCCGACTGTTAACTTTTTCATTCAAACCCGGACCGTCTGGTAGTTGCAGAGAATTTCCAGATGAAAAAAGCATTCCCGCTAAAAAGCGGGAATGCCTGGGTTGGATCATAACGCAATTTCAACTATTTTTAAGGCTGTTCCAGCAGAGTCAATGCTCCCTGAGGCGTCAAGTTGGCTTGCCCAATCATAGCCGCTCCCGCCTGGACCAGAATCTGATTCTTGGTCAACTCCGCAAGCTCGAGGGCCAAATCAGCGTCCCGAATGGTTGTCAGGGCCGTCGTCAAACCTTCGATAGAAACATTCAGGTTGTTTAGAGCGCGGACCAACTGGTTCTGATTCGCGCCTACCCGGCCTCTAATTTGATTCATTTCTTCAAGTGCAATATTCAATTTCCCAATAGCGGCCAAGGCATCCCCTGAAGTGAGAACAGATTCATTATCAAAGTCCAGAGCTTGAGAAGTGACCGCAGTTATATTGAGAACTTCGTTCAAATCAATTCTACTGTCGGATGATGAATCGAGTCCAATTTGAAGAATGATAGAGTCTGTCGAACTTGCCGCCAAAGAACCATCGATAAGTTTTTGACCGTTGAATTCGGTGTTGGCCGCGATCCTGTTAAGTTCTTTTCTAAGAGCGTCGAATTCCAATTGAATGGTTTTTCGTTCCGTTTCTCCAATCGTTCCAGTGGCGGATTGGGTGGCGAGTTCGCGCAAACGTATGAGAATGCTCGCCTGTTCGTTCAAAGCGCCGTCAATCGTATTGATCAGGGCTATGCCGTCGTTCAGGTTTCTGGCGCCTTGCTTGAGGGTTTGAACATCTGAATACAGCGCCTCTGATATCGCAAGGCCGGCAACGTCATCCGAACTACTGTTTATTCGTATTCCGGAAGCAACTCGAGCGATAGAGGCGCTCAGTAAATTTCTATTCGTCTCCAGATATCTTTGGGCGTTGAGTGAAGAAATATTGCTAAAGATTGTGAGTGCCATTACTTTTCCTCCCTGAAAAGATGCGGGTCCTTATGTTCATTAAAAATCAGCTTCCATGCTGATTTAAATTTTTTTATAATGATACCTGAATTTGCCATAATCACTGGAGCAACTGCAAAACCGCCTGGGGAATCAGATTAGCCTGACCCACCATGGCTGTCGCGGCCTGCACCAGAATCTGATTCCGGGTTAAAAACGCCACTTCCTCGGCGATATCCGCATCACGGATTGCAGACTCTGCCGCGGACAGGTTTTCTACGGTAATGGAAAGGTTGGCAATGGTGCGGACCAGCCGGTTTTGCACCGCGCCCACTTTACCCCTCCCCTGAGTGACAATAGAAATGGAATTGTTCAGGAGATCAAGCGCGGTGAGCGCCGCCCCGGCAGTGGTGACACTGAGACCGTCGATTCCCAGACTGGAAGCGGTAATGGCTTGCAGATCGACTTCCGTATTGAGGTTGATTCGGCTGTTTACCGAAGAATCGATCCCCACCTGGATTAAAATCTGGTTTGCAAAGGGAACAGTGGCGGCGAGAGAACCATCCACCAGTTTCTGCCCGTTGAATTCCGTGGTCGCCGCGATTCGGTCGATTTCACTACGAAGCGCGTTGAATTCCAATTGAATGGTTTGGCGTTCCGTAGATCCGACCGTCCCTGTCGCGGCCTGGGAAGACAGCTCTCTGAGCCGGATGAGGATGCCGGATTGTTCGTTCAGAGCGCCTTCCGTGACGTTTATGAGGGATATGCCGTCGTTGGCGTTTCTTATGGCTTGACGAAGAGCCCGGATATCAGACCGCAAAGCTTCTGATATGGCGAGGCCCGCCGCGTCATCGGCGCCCCGGTTGATACGAATTCCTGATGCAATCCGCTCTACCGAAGTCGCCAGCCGATCATTGTTGATACCCAAAATTCTTTGGGCATTGAGCGAGGGAATATTGTTGAATATTCTGATTGGCATGAACTATATCCTCCTTGATATTTGGAATTTTAATTTCCTGGTTCCAGCTTCCCTGCTGAAACTTGCCGTAATAAATTTAAAACCTGATGTTACCGATCTCTATTTTTTATGCGTGTAATCTCCTTCTAAAAATCGTATAGAAAAAACCAACCATCAAGGCATTGAGAACCTGTCTTGATATTTACTATTGATTTTTATCGGGTTTTATGAAAATAACCTTTATGTTTTTTTTTAAAATTCCAGTCCCCTTACTGGACAGGGGGGGTGGAACCACAAATACTTGTCCTGAACTAAGCCGAAGGAAACATCGATAAACACAGATGGATATTTTTTGGAGTTTTCCGGGGCTCGTGAGCAAATCGCCAGCCTGGGGCTGGACCGAACCAGCGTGACGCTAAGCCCAATATTAACGCTATATGGACTTATGGCTGACTGATGAAAACCTGCTTTGTACAGAATTTTCCTCCCCGTGTAACGGGGCGCTGAATCAAATATTGACGTGTAATGGGTTTTGAAAAATTATATAGTTTCCCTAAAATCCCAGGGCCTCGCGTAGCGTCAGGCCCAAGCTTCCTCCCCACGTAGTGGGGCGGGGTCTGCGGTTTCCTTTTGTTTTAAAGAGTTAGCGCATACCAAAAATTGAATATTTCGGAGCACTCTTTTTTGAAATTTTTAAGTTCAGGGGAAATTGATATTAGGAAGGAAGAAACCCAGGTCAATACATAATTTTGACACAATTGACCTGGGCTTGACAAACCTGCGAACCAAACCGACAAACCAGCAACCGGTCTGATTCTATTTCATACAGGACACCGCCCGTGGGGTAACCGCACAAGTCATATCGCCACACTGGCAATTATAAAGAGTCATGAGAAATGTGGGCTCTAAATTTGCTTTGAGACTGGACTTAAACCTGTTGAAGTGGTTGGCATTCGTTCTCAAATCAACCGGAGCCGAGCAAACACAGGATTGCGGAGTTTGGATATTGGCAAAGGAATAGGTCTGATCAGCAAAACTCTGATTCATAAAAATTCCACCGCCTATTGCAGTGACCAACGCCAAAATCATTAAAATAATATTGCCTTTCATGCCCTGGTCCTCCTTTTGTAAAGATAAAGGATTTTCCTTTTAAGTTTTGGTAGCCCAGGCTTTCCAGCCTGTATCCATTTATGAATAAACGACTCCGCCGCAAGCGGCCAGCCTGGGGGCTGGCTCCTCCGCGGAGAGCGAGTTTGCTCACGCCGTGTAACGTTTCTCTGGGCTCGTGAGCGTGTGATATTCGACCTTTGCCTTCATGCCCCGTAGGGGTAAAGCGAACGTCAGCCCCACTTT
>JADFGI010000426.1 GCA_022567815.1 Nitrospinota bacterium | reverse complement strand
GGAGTCCGGCTCCAGCGCGTCACAAGCCTGAATATGCGCATGTGCTGCGTTTTCCACATGGATCATATCGACCAGATTCATGCCATCGCCCACTCGGACCAAACTTCCTTTCAGCGCCCGGTTCACAATGCGCGGAACCAGATGCGGGTCCCCCACGCCCCAGATCAAATGCGGACGTAAGGACACTGTGGTCAAACCTTCCGTTCTGTTAGCTTCGATGACCAGCCGCTCCGCCTCGGCCTTCGTCTTGGGATAATGACATAGATAAGATGCGGGATACGGAACGCTCTCGTCCACGTTTTCCAGATCGGACTCGCCAAAAATCACGCTGGGCGAGCTGGTGAAAATCAATTTCTTTACCGCATGTTCCCGGCAACCATCGATCACATGGCGCGTTCCTTCCACGTTGATAGAGTGATACATTTCATAATCGCCCCAGACCCCCGGAATCGCCGCCGCGTGAAAAACCGCATCACATCCTTTCAGAGCCGATGAGACCCCTTCCTTGTCGCGAATGTCGCAGGCGATGGATTCGATCCCGCTATCCAGATGAGAATATTTCCTCCGCCCCAGAACGATGACCCGATCGCCTCTTGCATGGAGTTTTTTGGCAATACAACCGCCCAGAAACCCACCGCCGCCTGTGACTAATACGCGCATATCAAAATAATCAGTAGCACAGGCTTTCCAGCCTGTGCATGTTTATAGAAGGAGTGTCGGAACCACTGATGAACACAGATAAGGAAAGGTTAAAATCCCTCCTCACCTTAGTCCTCTCCTCCTCTGAGGAGAGAAAATTATTATGATTCCCTCTTCACCGCAGAAGTCACGGAGAACGCAGAGAAAACCTTAAACAAACGAGAAAAAGAATGCTAATGGTCCCTCTCCCTCATGGGAGTACCCGTGCCGGGCATGAGGGCTAATGTTAAATACCACAAGGGCTGGGTGAGGGTGGTTGAGAGGGTTTTCAGGGGCTCGTGAGCATAGCGAACGTCAGCCCCACTTTTCCTCCCCGCGTTGCGGGGCTATCGCTTGAACCGGCGGCGGATGGCCAGAACCAGCAAAGGAAGCTGGATGCCAAGTAAAAATATTTGTCCAAGAATAAGGAAATACTGATAAAACATCAATCCTTCATCTGCCTCAAGCTGTTTTTTCCACGAAAAAGGGGTAATCAGTTGGGCCATAATTTTGAAATATTCTGGAGAATTGATTTTCACCATTTCCCATAATTTCAAAGGCTCAGTGAGGTAGTTACTCTCCACAATAGCTTGAGACACAACAGGCCACTGGCTTACATAGTCGATTTTGATCGCTGTAAGCACTATTGAAAAAATAAAAGCATCACCAAGGTAGCTAAAACCGCCCTCTCAGGCCGTTCCCCATACCCAGAAACAGCTTTGTAAAAAGTCGCCAACAGATACTTGAAAATATTCGGGATATCCGTATAAAAACCTTTTTCCTTTATCAGCCGTTCCCGCCGAACCTCTTGCTCACCGTAATGAAAATCCCCTGCATGCAGATAATTACCCTGGCGTTCAAGATTGTTTTTCAATTGCGTGTATTGATCTTCGATATTCCTCAACTGGTCTGCGGTTCTTTTCTCGCCCTTTGACTGCAAGTCCTCATACAAAACATTTCGCCTATCCTTTACCGCCCATGTTGGAGCGTTGAGCTGGATATGGGTGAGCGTCATACCATCGAATTTGGAGCCTGAAAGGTTGGTGAGGCGGAAGGTCAGGTTTTTGGCGGATTCCGTCGTTAGGTCTTTCCAGAGAACTTCCACACCATCATCAAAGACGTTGGAGAATTCAGGGATTGCCATAACTAAACTTTCAATCCTGTCTTTTGCTTCCTGAGGCAGGTCGTCAAATTTTTCTTTGAGCCTGTTTTTGAGAACGGCGGTCAGGGTTCTGTCCGGTTGATCTTCGAGCCAGGAGATTTTTCCGCCCTCGAAGGTGGTGTGACGGAAAACCGCTCCGGTGAAATCGATTATTGGCGTTCTGGCAAAATAGCATCGCTGAAACATCACACTGCCATTTTTCGGGAACCATATATCCCTAAAAGAAATCGCTTCTTTGCTGAGAAAAAGACACTCATCAAACTTTACCGCCGCAGTTTCTTTAAATTCAACTTGTCTCCACCAGAGTAGACTTCCTGAATTGGCCCAGATTATCTGTTTAAAATTAAGAGACCCGCCATTAATAAATTTGGCTGAATCAAAATAGACATGCTTGCCGTTGAAAAACCCAGCAGAAAGCAACCAAACTTGCCCGCCGTTTGCGAATCTGGTGAAAGAAAAATCAACATCACCCCGGTTTATAAATCTACCGGACTCAAAACTTACATATCCGCTATTCTCGAAGCTAGCGGTAGAAAAACTAACATTCCCCCGATTAGCGAACCTAACAAGATCAAAAGTGACAGAGTCATTGTGAGTAAATATCGAAGATTTAATCGCTAAATTAGAAAAAGGTGAAAAATAAAATGGTAAAAAAATCAGGCGAAGGAAAATTAGAGAAAGGGCTAAGAAAAGCTAAAACATTTGTAAAGTCTAACAAGGAAAGAATTGGATATGTTAC
>JADFGI010000425.1 GCA_022567815.1 Nitrospinota bacterium | reverse complement strand
CAAACCTGGGGATACCGGGTTCAAAACCCTTATTACTTTCAAACGAAAATTGACGGGAACTATAAAATAGACAACATCCCTCCAGGAGATTATGTTGTTAACGCCTGGCACTATTTGATGAAAATTCAATCAAAAAAAATCCATGTGTCTGAAAATTCCGTGATCGATTTAAATTTTGAATTTGATGGCGATAAAGTCGTGAGGGCCATTTACGAAACCATCCAATCGGGCAGAATCAAGCACGATGCCAAAATTTATAAGGAAAAAGTTTTTGGCAGCAAGTGACAGCTACCCATCTTCGAATCATAACCATCACAAAACTATGGTGCGGGCTCCTGAAATTGATGAATGTTAATCCCGGTTGTCTCTCAAAATTTCGAATAGCTTGCACTATTGCCGGCTTCCTGATATTCCTGCCCGTTTCGGCGCTTGCCTTCGACCTTCCATCAACCGGCGACATGCCGGAATCCATCATGGTCCGGGGCAAAGCGGTTGCCTTGAAACATTTGATAAATCCCCTGCGCCAGGATCAAGCCAATTTAGCCAAAAATACTTATGAAGGCGGCGAGGTCTATTTCAAGAAATGTTTTTTTTGCCACGGGGACCATCTGGACGGCAAAGGCCTTTTTGGGGACCGTTTTTTCCCTCCGCCGGCAGACTTCACGCACCCTGCTTCCGTAGTCTCTCTCCCGGAATCGTTTGCCTACTGGCGGATCATGAAGGGTGGGCAAGGACTGCCTGAAAAATTCGCTCCCTGGGATTCGGCCATGCCAGCCTGGGAAAATCAACTTACGGAAGAAGAGGTCTGGAAAGTCATTCTCTATATATACGCCAAGGCGTTTGAAAAGAAAAACACGGTCACTCCGGCGGTTCCACTTGAACCTACCCTGGAAAAAGGTAAAGAGATATACCGCGAAAAATGTTCCTATTGCCACGGCGACTCCGGCAAGGGCGACGGTCCCTCGGCGGCCTATTCCAGTCCCCAGCCAAGAAACTTCACCAAAAGCCATATCAAAATACGATCCACGGCCTTTGGGAAAATCCCCACCGATCAGGATATTTTCGACCGGATTACTCTGGGTATGCCCGGAACCACCATGCCGGGCTGGGGCAATCTTTCGACCTCGGACCGATGGAGCCTGGTCCTGTACCTCAAAACCCTGGGGCGGAAATATAAAAGATTTGTCGATAAAGGAAAAATCCACGAACCGGTTCTGGTTCCCGATCCACCCCCCTTCACTCTGGAAAGTCTGGCTTCCGGCAAAGAACTATTCCTGCAAAACTGTTCCGGTTGTCATGGCGTAAAGGGACGAAGCGATGGACCCTCCACCCTTAAAATCGTGGATATCGGTTCAGACGCCATCTGGCCGAGAAATCTCGGCAAGCCGTGGACTTTCAGGCGGGGCAATTCGCGCAAACAACTTTTCATGACGCTTCGTACCGGCCTCTCAACCACCGCCATGCCACGATTTTCTCCAAGAATATTCAACGACCAGCAAATCTGGGACATTGTCAATTATGTCCAGACTCTGTCACCGCCGCAAAAACCGGCAGTGAAAAAAATCATTTATGTCAAAAATATTACCGGGGAAGTTCCATTAAAACCACAGGATCCGGTTTGGAAAACCGTGGAACCTTATTTTATCCCCCTTGGCGGACAGGTCATGAATTCGGAAAAATCCTATTTCCCAACCGTCGACAATATCATCGTGAAAGCCATTCATAACGACGACGAGATATCCATTTATATTCATTGGGACGATCCTTCCCATGATCCCATTTTGGCCAAAACGGCGCCTGTGGAAGAATCTCCAGCCCCTCCCCTGCCGCCGCATCTGCGAGTTGATGAATCTGAAATGGAAGAAGTATCAGAGGAACCCCAGGCCCAGGAATTTCCTGATGCCCTGGCCGTTCAGTTCCCGGCCAGCCCGGTCGAAGATGGCAGGCGGCCTTATTTCCTGAACGGAGATTCCCGCCGTCCGGTAAACTTGTGGAAATGGCAGTCCCATCCCAACGATGCGGTGGAAATAAACGCTACGGGGCTGAAACAATGGACAACTCAACCCAAGGAACACCAATTGGTATTTTCCAAATCCGCTTATCGTTACGGGCGCTATTTCCTGGTATTGAATCGAAAGCTCATAACAAAGGATATGGGAAGTGATGTCCAATTCCAGAAGAAGGTAATGATTCCCATCGCATTTAATGTTTGGGACGGTTCCCAGGGAGAGGAAGGAACTAAAAAAGCGATCTCCAGCTGGTTTTATCTGGTTTTGGAATGAACGACCCCGCCGCAAGCGGATGGAGTCCGAAATTGTGAAAACCCAGACTTTATCTGATAAATAGTGTCAGATCTCGAATGACCGAATTCGACCCAAAGCGGACGGTAGTATTGATTGTAATAGGAGGGTTCTTTGGAAAAGAAGGAGAAAAGAATTCCTGTTATTTTCATTGATGAAAATAGCGTTACCGGTGCAAGAATCTTCAATCCCAACGAATGGAGTGCACCAAGCAGGCAGATAATAAATGCTTGCTGGGCCGAGTATAGTTCCCTGGTTCATTCCGCCAAGGAAATAGAAAA
>JADFGI010000424.1 GCA_022567815.1 Nitrospinota bacterium | reverse complement strand
CCCAGGTATTCGTGCCAAACCATTTTTTGCACCAGCCCGTCATGCTCGTATTTGCGGATTTGCTCGTCCAGTGAATAAACCAACTGCTGGCCCGTGGTCGCCCCGGCAAAAGCTGTCCGGGAATAAAGGGTTCCGCCGAAACGCCGAAACGCCAGATGGCCTTCACTGGTTCGATTGAAAGCCACGCCCATACGGTCCATCAGATGAATAATGGCAGGCGCTTTGTAACACATATCCCGCACCAGAGGTTGCTCGGCGAGGAAATCCCCGCCCTTGATGGTGTCGTAAAAATGGTTGTCAGGAGAATCACCTTCTCCCTTGGTGTCGATTGCCGCGTTGATGCCTCCCTGGGCGCACACGGAGTGGGACCGTTTCAGTGACTGGTAGGCAATGAGGATGACTTCGGCATTGGACTCGCAAATCTTCATGGCGGCGGATAACCCTGCCAATCCCCCTCCTATAATGATTATCTTTTTCTTGCGTTGTGCCATTGTTTTATCCTCCCACGGTTGGAGTCACCGAAACGGGATGGAGTGAAAATTCCAGCACCGTGGCAAAGCCGAGACCTGTCAGGGCGAGGCCCACCATCGCAAAGACGATGCTGGCATTTCGTTGCGCGGTTTGCCCTATTATAATTCCCCAGGAAATACAAAATCCCCACAATCCATTGGCAAAATGAAATGTCGCGGAGGTGATGCCAATCAGGTAAATGATTCTCCCGGTCCAGGTCTGAAATTCCGCATTCAAAACATCAATCAAAAAAGGCGCCGCCAGAAACAGGTCTTTGCCGTAAAACAGTTTGGGCGCAACGGTGGTTCCCATATGGTATATCAGGAAAGCAAAAACAATGACGCCGCTGATTCTTTGCAGGGTGTATAGCCAGTTTCTGGGATAGCCGTAATGGCGGACGTTGCGTTTTCCGGAAAAATAAATGTAAAAACCCACCATGGAATGGAGCAATAAGGGGGCATAAATAAAGACAACTTCGATCCCGAGAAGAAAGGGCAGGTTGTTGATCAGGTCGATGCTCAGCTGATATTGCAGGGGGCCGACTGTCCGCAGAGCATTGATGCCGAGGTGAAATGCCAGGAAGACGCCAATGGGAACAAGACCCATCAGGGAATTAACCTTGAGGAGTAAAAAATGCGCCTGGTCCTGGGTGATTTTAGCCATAAATGATTCGCCGAAAATAAAAGCCGAAGTGATTCATTTCTGATGACTAACAAAAATTACTTGAACTATCTAAAGGCGGGGCCATTTTTGCGCAAATTATCTGGTAAGGCAAGATTTATCGATGAAAAACCGGTGCGTATGATCCTGTGCGCAGGTCCGAAGGACTCCTGAATTAGAAATCGTATTCTAAAATAGGCCGATCCCTGGAGTCGGAATCAACGGGCTTGTCTGTGGAAACGATTTTCAGGTTTTCAGGCGATTGAACAAAAAAATCGACAAACCCGCACTTCCCGCATACTCTAGGTTGGAGGGGAATTTTCTTTTCGACCCCGTGATTTTTCCGCACAACCATTATCAACTCAAGGTCCCTGCTGGTTCGTAAACCGATTTCACCTTTCACGATACTTTGTTCACCGCACTTGGCGCATACATTTGCAGTGCTGGACATGATGCCCCCTCAAGTTGGGAATCCGCGGGATTGATGTAAAATGAAGGAAAAAAAACGCCCCCCTCAACTTGTGCCGGATTATAGCATAAGTCGAGGAGGGCGAGGCCGATGGGTTTTTATTTCGACAGTGGGATTGTTTGGGAAACCCCATGAACCGAATTAAAAGTCTGTCTTTCTTCTCTAACGCGGTCAGGTTGAAGGGCTACATTTTCAGATTCCCGATTGATTAATTCCCTCAATTCCTTGCCCGCATGGAAAACCGGTTTTTTCCTAACCGGTAAATAAAGAGGCTCTCCCGTAATGGGTTTTTTGGCAACCCTGGCTTTGTGCACGTTGATGCGGAATGAACCGAAACCCTGAACAACAACTCGACCCTCTTTTTCGAGATTGTACATGATGGTGTCTAAAATAGCTGTCAGGTATTTATCCGCCTCTTTTTTCGAAACATTCATTCTTAATGATAGTTTTGTGGTCAAATCGGATCGAGTCATCGTCTGCCTTTCCCCCCAAATTAGGATGTTTTTTGGTTGCGACAATATAAGGGAGCAAAAATCAGGCCAAAACAAAAAATATCATGTAAATGTATATTTTTCAAAAAGTTACTTGATTTTCGGTAAAGCCCGAACCTTCAATAGGTTTCTGTATTTTGTTAATTAGTGTTAACAAAAGTGCACAGTTGGGGGGTGATTAAGGCATGGGTGTGGTGTTAAGGATTTTTCAAGGATTTAGAGCGTGTCGTCAAATTATTTTAAACCACAGGATGATTGATCTGATATGGGGAGATCATTTAATCGTCGTTGCGAGCGTAGCGAAGCAATCCAGACTCTGGATTTACCCCTACGGGGCATGAAGGCAAAGGTGAAATACCACATACCCCTGCGGGGCACGTGTGATATCTCCACAATAACCTTCATGCCCTGAAAGGGTAAAAGCTTGGGAAAATTATAACGGCCACGCCGCTTGCC
>JADFGI010000052.1 GCA_022567815.1 Nitrospinota bacterium | reverse complement strand
ATTCAGGGTAACGCGGTATTCCCAGTTACGTTGTACCTCGATTTCTTCCGGTAAACTGGTGGTGGGCGCTGCCACGATTGCCCCCGTCGGGGAAAAGGTCAGTAGTTTGAGAGTCAGGGCCGAACGATTGACCATTTCCCGCCACCTGCCGCGGTATTGACTCTTTGAAATCCAGGCTCTCCAAAAGTCGCAGGTTTGACCAAACAATTCGATGGCATCACTTTTCAATTCACAAATATCTTCGGAACTCGCTTCCGCTTCTTCAATCCCCTTGATAAAAAAATACTGCGATTCCCCCTCACGGAGAACAAACTCGGAAGTCACTCCCGAACCTTGAGTCTTCAAGGCGACATGGGAATGCAGAGCCAGGGCGATATCCTCCGATTCAAAAACCGCCCCTTCCTTTCGCAAGCTGACCTTATGGCCCTTTCGGGCGTAGTCAAAAGCGGGAAAGCACTCCAGGCGAAATCTCAATTCGCCGCGAACCACACGAACCATGCGTATTATCTGGCAATGTTGGAGGTCATGGAGGTTGCCATTGCGGGCCCCCAGCGGCATAAAGTCCGTGACCTCCCCCACTCCGTCTTTATGCAGGAACCGGGTGACCAATACGTTGGTGTCGGGCCGGTAAAGCTGTTTCTTTTTGAAATTTCCCACTGGCGCGATTTTAAAAAATCCGCCCTTTTTTCGGTCCAGGATTGCCGCAAAAATGCTCGGAGAATCAAAATGCGGATAGCACAACCAGTCGATGGAACCTTCGATGCTCACCAGGGCGACCGTTCGCATGTTGCCGATAACCCCATAATTCTCGATCGGTTGATCATGCGGACCGCTGAAAGGATCTTTCAATCGCTCTTCAAATGTTTTTAATTCTATGGGGACATTGGATTCATTCATAACGTGATACCCTGAAGACCTTCCTTGGCTAAACAACATCGAAGCATTCTAATAACCAGAAAAGAAAACGCATCGTCCTGCATGCAATTATTATCATAAATTTTGGCAGGTTGCTGAAAAAAAGCTTTCATGGCAGCGTAGCGCTCGACCCAGTATTAACGTGTAATGGATTTAGCTTTTCAGGGCTCGTGAGCACAGCGAACGTCAGCCCTCCTGCGTAGCAGGTTTTCCTCCCCGTGTAACGGGGCGGGGCTTTCAATTATTGCTGATCTGATCCTGGCGGACCAATTGGGGAACCGAGGACGCATGGTGCAATACCATTTTCCATTGATCTCTAACTTTTTCAAACAGGTTCGTGGCGTGCACCTTGGATACCTGAACGCCGGACATGGACATGGCAAACAAATTTTCCTGGCAACTCACCCAGACCATCCCACCATCGCCGCTCACTTTAATTTCAGATAATTTGATCTCCAGGTTTTCCGAACCCACGAAAATTTTTTCCCAGGATTGGATAATAACATCAAAACCCCGAAGAACCTCCCAACCGGGATGAATACAAACTACGGAATCATTCTGTGCCCAAACCGACTTCATCAAATTCAGATCACCACGATTGAACGCCTGATAAAAATTTTCATTGACGTTCAGAATTTCAAGCTCGATCGACATGCCTCCGCCTTTCTTCATACATGCAAATATCCAATGAACTACCCCGCCTTTAGGGTGACGCTGGACACGAATGGCAACAATTTTCTCTGTTAACTACTAAGGTTCACCGGGGCTCGTGAGCACAGCGAGCGGAGCCTTAAACTTATCCTCCTCGTGTAACGGGGGCTTAAGTAAAAACTCGATGGCCTCGAACGTTTCACTGGATTCCCAATTCTTGGCGCCATCCACCCTGGCGACGATGCGTCCGATTTTATCAATGACAAACGTGAAAGGAATACTTACCGAAGGATACAGCTTTTCAGCTTTCCCATCTGAATCTATTAATATCGGAAAGGACAATTGATATTCCTCAACAAATTTCCGGACTTTTTCATCGGCTCCCTTGTCCAGGCTGACGCCCAGAACGGTCAATCCCTGAGAGCGGTAGCGGCGATAAAGATGCTCAAACGCCGGCATTTCGATTCGGCAGGGGACGCACCAGGTAGCCCAAAAGTTCAGCACCACTACCTGCCCTTTAAAGCTGTCCAGGCTGATCAGGTTTCCCTTGAGGTTTCTCAATGTAAATCGAGGGGCAAGATAACCCACCGAAGACTTTTCCCGGTCAAACTTCTCTTTAACCTTCACGTCTTCTACTGAAATAGGCTCTTCACGAAAATGCTCGAAGAAAAACAACAGGCCCACAACAAATAATGTTACGTAGAGGGCGGCGTATTTCTTAATGGGAATAGAGTTTATCTTTTTTGATTCGGTCAATTTCGTCTCTCAACTTTTCCTGCCGGACTCTTTGCCCCATCAAAACAAAATACAACAAAGTGAACGCCGCGAGGGAAATCAAAAGGGTCACCATCATGGAGGTGTCGAGTCCTGTACCGATTCCTTCGGAGGTGATGACTTTGGGCAGAGGATGAAACGACCGCCACCACAGGACGGAAAAATGGATGAGGGGAATATCAAGGAACCCGGCAATCCCGATAACCGCGGCGTACCGCGCCCGCATGGAACCCGGCTCTGTTTGTGACCGGAGCATGAGGTAGGCCACATAGATCAACCAAAGGATGAGCGTCGAGGTCAAACGCGCATCCCAAACCCACCAGGCCCCCCAAATAGGTCTCGCCCAAAGGGGCCCAGTAATGAGTACCAGCGAACAAAAAATCACTCCGATCTCGGCTGACGCGTGGGCGTAAATATCCCATTCCCTTTCCCTTTTCCAAAGGAATAAAATGCTGCACAGAAAAACCACAAAAAATGCGAAAAAGGAAAGCCATGCACAGGGGAGATGAAAATACATGATGCGCTGAACCGCGCCTTCGGTCTTTTCCGTCGGGACGTAAAGATAGATAGCCGCAATGGCCGCAAAAATCACAGCACCCGTCAACCAGAGCAGAATATAATTTTCCTTCGGTGTTTCTTCTGCCGCTTCTTCCCTCATTGTTTGGATTCCTTTTCGATAACTTCTTTCAACAGCTGGAGGTCTCGTTCAAGGGAAAGGCTGCGTCTTTTCAAAGTGAACAGGTAATAAATGATCCCCGCCCACACAAACGCGTTGGCCGCAAACAAAAATCCGAGGTTGTCCATTCAACTACTCCTCTAAAATGTGGTCAATCGTTAATACGGAAACCCCTATGAATATAATATCAAAAGCCAGTGTCAAACCGACCCAATTCATCATCGTCCCCAATGACTTTCCGTCCAAAATCTGGCCAGTCATCCTCACCACGGCAATCATCACCGGGACGATCAAAGGATATAAAAGAATGGGGAGCATGATTTCCCTGGTTTTCAGATTCGATGACAGGGAAGACAACAGGGTTCCAATGGCACAAAATCCCAGGGTACCTATAAAAATCACAACAAGCAACGGTCCTAAAAAGGGAATGAGATCGACGTTAAAAAATACCATAAACAGAGGCAAAATAAATATTTCCATGACCATCAAAAAAATCAGGTTGCTTATCAATTTGCCAAAATAGATGGCCGTCCGGTCTGCCGGGGTCAGAATCAACCCTTCAAGACAGCCATTTTCCTTTTCCAGCATAAAAGAACGATTCAACCCCATTGTTCCGGCGAAAAGAAAAGCCACCCACAACACACCCGGTCCGACTTCATTGGCCTTGACGATACTCAAGTCCACGGAAAAAATGAAAATGATGATGACAAGGAGCGCAAAAATAAACATACTGCTGAAAAGTTCCCTTGTCTTCAGTTCGGTGACAAGGTCCTTCCAGACAATTGCTTTTATCTGGTTGAGATACAGATACATGGAATCCAAAAAATCAGGCAGGAACCCTTATCACTCTCCGGAGAAACGGATTCTCTCATATTGAGTTCTCTAGTTCCCATTATTGATGGTCTCAAAATATAATTCCTCAAACCCGCCTTTGTCCAAATTGTCTTTTTTTTCAAACAAGGCAAAGCGTCCTTTCACTTGGACGGCAACCTTGTCGCCCATTTCCAATCCACAGGAGAGGTCGTGGGTGGTCATGATGAGGGTTCGTTTTTTCGTGTGCAGGGAGTGAAGATATTGTTTGAGCACTTTCGCACCATGCGGGTCAAGACCGGTGAAGGGCTCGTCCAGAAACAGGATTGAGGGGTCATGAATGACGGCCCGCGCAATGGAAATACGCTGTTGCATCCCGCGGGAAAAAGTCCCGATGCGATCATGCATTCGCCCTTCCAGCCCCACCTCTTTGATTGCCTCCGCCGCTCTTTCCCCAGGGTGGTCCAAGCCATACATTTTAGCATAAAAAACCAAGTTCTCCAGTGCGCTTAAATCGGCATACAAATAGGTTGCATGGGCGATCACGCCAATTTCCCGCCGCAAGCGGGGATCGCCATTGCTGACATCGAAACCGGCTACCCTGGCCGTGCCACCGGTGGCTCGCGTCAAACCTGCAAGGATTTTTATCAACGTGGTTTTTCCGGCGCCGTTGGGACCAAAGATGGTCAGGAAATCTCCCGCATGCAATGAAAAACTGATTCCGCGCAACGCCTGCACAACGCCAAAGGATTTATGAATATTCGCAACCTGAATGACGGGTTCAGCAGAGGCGGAATTTTCAGAGGTGTTTTTCATAAGTGGATATTTTTATTAAGGAGACCTATAATAATTGATATTTTCTGGCCTTTGCAATCGCCAAGCCCTTATTATAAGGGCTTGGCTCATAGCCTGGATTGAATTTTTAGAGGCGCCCTTAATTGATATATTTTGACTGTGGCAACCAGCGTAGCGCCGGACCAAATATTTTCGGAGTTAACTGGTTTTCAACCTGCCGTCTGCGGTCTCCGGTATTTTAAGGGGTTGGCTCATAGTCCAGATTGAATCATTCGAGACGCCCATAAACAAATAAGCGGGTGTAGTTAAAATTCAGGTCAGAAGGAACGCCATTGACCTCTGAATAATACGTGATTGTAGTTCTGTGAATTCAAACCACTTTGGCGGGATTGGATGATTTCTTGCCTTTCTTTTTTGCTTTTTCCAGTTCTTCCAGGTTTTCCAGTTTTTCCAGGATAGCGATCGTTTCCAGTTCAAGTTTTTTTCTCTGCTTCTGGTAATCTTGCTCGGAAACCTTGTTCGTCTTCAAATCGAATTGCAGATCCTTGATCGAAAGGAGAACCTCCTCTTTACGAACCAACAGGTGCTTGTATTCTTCGCCCGACTTGTCCAGTTTTGCAAATAATTTGATTTTGGAAAGCCCGCGAAACAAGGGCACACCAACGGCAATTAAAATTGCCATGACCAGTATCAGCTGAATAAAATGGACAAAATTCATCTATGACTCAATCTTGTCCAATTCTTCCTGGATACGGCTGGAATATTTGGCGGATTTGGATGGGGCCTCTTCGTCCCCGGTGTCCTGATCTTCAGGGGCGCCTTTGCGTTTCCAAGACTCCATGATTTTACTGATACCGAAGCCCCCAGCAAGCAGAGCCACAAATGGCATCGCCCAGGCAGTCAAATTGAATCCACTCTTGGTCGGCGACGACAGTACGGTTTCGCCGTACTTATCCACCTGCATATTGATGATCTGGTCCACAGTGAGGCCCGAATCCAGCATTTTGGTATATTCCGCGCGGGTTTTGTCCGCCGTCGAACAGGTACAGTTGATGAGAACTTTGCCGCATTTATCATCGCACTTGCACATGAGCGCGTTTTCAATATCCGCAAGAACCGCTGCCGCTCCGGCGCTGGATGCCAGCCCGGCAACCAGGGCCAGGGCCAACAGAATTGCCAATATTCCTTGATGAGTTTTCATGATCCCGTCACTCCTGGGCCGGCGCAAAAATGGCCTCTTGTTTTTTCATCCGATCCAACCGCCGCCTCTGCTCCAATCGATCCGGCCACATGCAGATCATGGTTCCAAAGGCAATGACCCACCCTCCAGTCCACAACCAGCTGACCATGGGGTTCAGGTAAACCTTGATGGTCGCCGACTCATCCTCACTGAAATCCGCGAGAATAATATAGATATCCTCTACAATGGTAGAACGAACATCCACTTCGGTCACCGGTTGATTTTGGCCTTTATAAAATTCTTTTTCCGGACGTCCCGTCCACACGCGCTTGTTATTCTTGTAAACGCCAATCTGGGCGATGACGCGCGTTTTGACGGAAGTCGCTTCCACGACGGTTAATTTTTCATAAGTTAATGTGTAATCTCTGAGCTTGAGGCTCTCTCCTATTTTCAGATGCTTCTGGTCATGAATGCTATACGACTGAGACCCGGCAATGCCCGCGAAGATAAGCACCATACCAATATGTACGATATATCCTCCATACCGGCGTTTGTTACGCCAGGTCAAGATTCCCAACTCACCGAAAAAATTTCCTCCCTCCTCAAGGCTCATCCGCGCCCGCGTCCCATTGAGAAACTCTCTTAGAATGGAAGCCATCACAAAGGCGCAAAGAATAAACGTCACATAGGTAAATATTTCTGACCGTCCGCCCAAAGGGACAATCGGAAACAAAACCGCCGCAGTGACCAAACCAATTATGACAGGAATTTGAAAGTTTTTTTTCAGGTTGACCCAGGTGGCGCGTCTCCAGGCGATTACGGGGCCAATGCCGATCAAGGCCAAAAGAACCAGCCCTATCGGGACATTGACCTGATTGTAAAACGGCGGTCCCACGGTGATTTTCACGCCTCGGACGGCTTCGGATATGATGGGAAAAATCGTTCCCCAGAAGGTGGCGAATCCAATGCCCAAAAGCATGAGATTGTTTATCAGGAAACTGGCCTCGCGAGATAAAAGAGAATCCAGTTCATTTTTACTTTTTAGCAGTGGGAGCCTTGTTAATATCAAGTAAACGCAAACAATGACGATTGCGGCCAGAAAGGCGAGAAAATAGTAGCCCAGCGTCGCTTCGTCAAAAGTATGCACCGACTGAATCAGTCCGCTTCGGGTGATGAACGTTCCGAAAATGGTCATCACGAAAGTCAAAAGAACCAGGGACATGTTCCACACCTTCATCATGTCCTTTTTTTCCTGAATCTGAATGGAATGCAAAAACGCCGTTGCGACCAGCAAAGGCATGAACGCCGCATTTTCCACAGGGTCCCAGGCCCAGTAACCTCCCCACCCCAACTCCACATACGCCCATGACGCGCCAAACAAGTTGCCCATGCATAAGAAGAACCAGGCCAGCAGGGTCCATTTCTTGGTCAGGCGAATCCAGCCGTCATCCAGGTTTTTGCTTATCAAAGCCGCCATGGCAAATGCAAATGGAACAGTGAAACCCACGTATCCCAAATACAAGGTGGGAGGATGTATGACCATCCAGTAATTCTGCAGTAGGGGATTCAATCCCCGGCCATCTTCCGGCGGCAGGGGAATGCGCTCAAAAGGATTGGTGGAAAAGTTGAGTAGCAAAAGAAAAAATATAATGATAACGAGCATGACGGCCATCGCGTATGGCATCAGGCGGATATTCTTTTTTCTGTTCTGGAAATAGACCACGTTCATGTAGGTGGTCAGAATCAACGTCCAAAACAGCAAAGAACCTTTTTGCCCGCCCCAGAACGAGGCGAGTTTATAAAAGGTATCTAATTCCTTATTGGAATAGGCCCAAACATATTGAAGGCTGAAATCATTGGTTATAAAACCTCTCCAAAGCGCGGCGGAGGAAATAACCACACACACCCACACGATGACCGGGGTCTTGTCCGCGCTCAGGTAAAGGTCAATACGGTTGCCCCTGACAGCCATGACATAGGCGGCGCAACCATACAGAGCGACCGCCAATGCTATGAGTAAAGTAAATTCTCCAATATCATTCATTTGATTTCCACCAGTGGTTTTTATACCCCGCCCCGCAACGCGGGGAGGAGATACGGGGCAGACTCGCTTCGCTCGCGAGCCTCGAAAATACGTTGCACGGCGTGAGCAAACTCGGCCTCTGCGGAGGAGCCAGCGTTACGCTGGACCCGAATGGCAACAGCTTTCTCCGCTAGCAAACGTTATCTCGGTAAAAGGAGTTTTTGCCTGTTGCCCCTACGGCCAGTAGTCACGGCTTTTTAATGATAACTATTGTCAGATACCCCGTCCGCTTGCGGCGGTGTCGTTCATTTAGATTTTCATCGCCGACCCAACCGCCAAAAAGCGGAAAATATTTTCGGGCACGGTTTTTAAGTTAAGAAAAATATGAAGGGGGAATTATATCGTGGTTTTGGGTAAGAATCCCGTTGATTTTGGGCTCACATCTTTATTTGTATCGGGATAGGGTATATTCCCCGGATGCGATTTTCCAGCTTCCCTTTCCGCCTCATACTTGGATGGGCAACTGGTCAACAGAGTATTCGCATGGAACACGCCATTTTGAGCCAAGATCCCCTCGACCACCACTTCCTGACCGTCCTTGAACATATCGGGGATGATCCCTTCATAGACAACGTTGAGATTTGAACTCTTGTCCTCAATGGCAAAGTTAATTTTCAAATAATTTTCGGAGTCTCGGACGATGGATCCATTGACCACATTTCCCTTAACTTTCAGGCCGGTTCCGGCATAGGAGACCTTTTGGCTCATCAATTCATCCACCGTGAAAAAATATTGCGATGTCGAGCTTATCCCAGCCGTGATGAGATACCCGATCGCCGCCACGATCAAAAAACTGCCAACAATAAATTTAATCTTTTTCTGAGTCATACGGTTATGAACCTATTACGTTAAAATTATGAAAGTAAGGACTTATTCATCATACTATCATTCACAATTTCCGCTTGTCAAAGCAATTTCATTGAATTGCAGAACGACTGGTCAGAGAGCGAAACCACCATTCATTTCCAGAATCTTGCGGCATGAATCAATCTTCGGGAAAGTAGCACTTTTCTTTCTTCAAACCAAGAGTATGTATGCCAAACCAAATCCGTTACCAGACCCCTTAAAACCACCCCGTCAAATCGGCATTTCCTGCCTTTGCCATAGGAACTGGAAAAGTAAGCAAACCCCAATCAGCTAAAGGGGTTTCTGGTTCTTATTTATTTTCAATCAGTTAAAGCAAAATTCAGGCTTTCTTTTCTATTGACAGCCCTTTCCAATATGCTAGGATGTGTCTTAAAGTGTCTCAAATTATCTAAATATGTTTATTTCTGTCTCATTTGGAATGACCATGGACCAACCAATAAAACTCTCTAGCAAGGTGGTCCCTGAAAAATGATGGAATCAGATGATTTTTTAGGAACGACTCCCGTTATTTTAGACGACAAGGGACGGTTCAATGTGCCTTCAAGAATTAAATCCATTCTTGACAGGAAGTATAACTCCAATCTTATCATTTGTGTCAAAGAAAATTACCTCATTATTTCTCCGCAAAATGAATGGATTGAAAGCAAAAAAGATTGGGAGAAATTGAACACATTTGATGATGACGATGGGAAACGAAAAAAGATGCGGAAAGTTTTATCCAGAGCTTCAGAGTGCCAAATGAAATCAGGAAAAATTTTGATCCCGGCCAATCAACGCAAAGATGCGGGGTTAGTGAAGGAAGCAGTACTGGTTGGCATGTCGAATACATTTGAGATTTGGTCAAAGGAGCAATGGGAAAAGGAATCCGGGTGATTAGTGGTCTCGGCGAACAGCTTTACTTTCGAAAATCTTCGCCAGCAAAACCGGGTTAAGCAATGGCAAAATTCCACGAGCCGGTATTAAGGGAGAAAGTTTTTCAATACCTTATTGTAATGGAGGAGGGATTGATCGTGGATGGAACTTTGGGTGACGGCGGTCACACAGAATTCATTCTGCAAAACACCGGACCGGGATTGCGGGTCTTGGGCATCGACCGGGACGCCAATGCCCTGCTGAGGGCGAAAGAACGGTTAGCCCCATTCGGTGACAGAGTGACCTTTGTTCACGGCAATTACAGTGAAATTCAAAGCCTCCTCAAAAAATTAAATGTCGAAAAAATTGATGGATTACTGCTGGACCTCGGAATCTCCAGCCCTCAGATTGAAATCGCGGAACGTGGATTCTCCTTCATGCGGAACGGTCCTTTGGACATGCGGATGGACCTTTCCCAGGAAATCACCGCCGCAACACTTCTCCAGTCCCTCACTGACAGGGAACTGGAATCCATCATCAGGGATTACGGCGAAGAACGCCATTACCGAAAGATCGTGCGGGCGGTCCGCAAAGCGCAGGCAATCAACCCTATACAAACCACCCTCCAATTATCTAAAATCCTCTCTGGCGCGCTGTATTCCAAGCGTCCCGCAAAGATTCATCCCGCAACCCGCACCTTCCAAGCCCTGCGCATTGCTGTAAATCGCGAGCTGATGCACCTCAAAACCGCGTTGCAGGATTCCCTCGGAGTTCTCAACGCGGGGGCTCGCCTGGTCACCATAGCGTTTCATTCATTGGAAGATCGAATAGTAAAAACATTTTTCCGGGATGAGGAGAAAGGCTGTATCTGCCCCCCTCGTATTCCCGTTTGCGCTTGTGGCAAAAAATCCACCCTCAAAATCATAACTAAAAGAGTCCTTGCGCCGGACGAGGAAGAGACGACGCGAAACCCCCGTTCTTCAAGCGCGAAAATGCGAGTTGCGGAGAGAGTTTATGTTTGAGTGGGTGGGTCGAATAGCCAAAACCAGGGTCCATGTGTCTCCCAAAAAATTCTGGGTGATACTTATATTTTCCGTTTTATCGATGGTCGGAGCAATGGCATTCGTCTGGCCCAATGTAAAAATGGTGAAAATGGCTTACGAATATCAAAGTCTGGCCCAGGAGGAACGGCGGTTGTTGCAGGAAAACAACCTGCTGAAAGTAGAGAGAGAAAGCCTGAAATCGCTGGACCGCATCTATTTCCTGGCTGAAAAATACACCACTCTCCAATCCCCTGAAAAGGGACAAATTCTGACTGTTTTTTTGAAATGAACGGCCTCGCCGCAAGCGGACGAGGGTATCCGGCAAAGGTTTTCATTTAATAGCCGTGGCAAGCCACGGGAAATAAAACCCACTGGTGGGAATAAAGTTTTAACATGAGGAAACCAATAATAAATAATTTTGGGACTATGCAATCACCAATCCCTTTTATTAAAAGACCTTTGCGTAAGTGGAGAATTTTAATAGGAATTTCCCTGAACCAATCAAGACGTCGTCGCGAGCCGCGAAGCGGGGTGGCGATCCCGGGTCTTACAGGGTCTCTGGATTGCTTCGTCGCTAACGCTTCCTCGCAAAGACGGGTTATGCAAAGCTCTCTTCCCCGAAGGATTGAGGTGAGGAGGGATTTAGATTCTCATTCATGTTTTGCAAAGCTGTCTTTTATTAAGGAATTGGCCCCTAGACCGGATTGGATTTTTCGAGGCGTCCATGAGTAAAAAAAGTCCACCTCTTAAAAAGGATGCCCGCGCAATATTAAAAAAGCGGCTGATGGTGATTGCATGCTTTTTTTTCCTGTTCGGAGCCGCACTGGGAACAAGGCTGTTTATCCTGCAGGTAATAGACCATGAAAAACTGGTGGCCCTGTCCAAAAAACAGTATGAGGCCACAAAAAAAATCGTTTATGGGCGGGGAACTATTTTCGACCGCAATCAAAATGAACTGGCAATGAATGTCGAGGTGGAGTCTGTTTATATCACCCCTTCCAAGGTGAAGGACAAACAACATACCGCCAGGGTGCTCGCTTCCCATCTCAAGGTGGACCACAAGGAAATCTATAAAAATCTCACTTCCAAAAAGCATTTCGCGTGGGTCAAGCGTAAATGCAATCTGGAGGAAGTTGAAAAATTACGCCGTCTCGATTTGCCTGGAGTCGGTTTCATGACCGAACAAAAGCGGTTTTATCCCAAGCGCGAGTTGGCCGCCAATGTCACGGGATTTGTAGGAATTGACAATGAGGGCTTTGCCGGAGTGGAGCATTATCATAACTCCATTCTTAAGGGAACCACCGTTCACCGGATCATAGAAAAAGATGCCAAGGGACGTAATATCAGGTCCATCAGCGCGGCTGGAAAACCCAAAACCAAAAGCCGCGATGTGGTCCTGACTATAGATGAAGTCAT
>JADFGI010000051.1 GCA_022567815.1 Nitrospinota bacterium | reverse complement strand
GGCATCTTCCTGAAAGACTTATAGAGGCCGTATCCTGTCACCATTTCCCCGCAAAAGCCAAAAACCATCCTGAAGAAACTGCGGTTGTCAATCTGGCGGATGCGATTGCCTATTCTCTGAAACTGGGGTCCAGCGGCGAAACCTTTGTACCTGCCATGGAACCAAAATCCTGGGAAAACATAGGGCTCCCGGAAAGCCTGTACCTGCCTATGATTAAAGAAAAGATCGATCAGCAGTTTGAGGATGTGGCAAGCGTTTTTCTCCAGACCGCCTGACCCCCCCCGCCACGCGGGGGAGAAAAGCCTGCTACGCAGGGGGCCTGACGCTACGCGAGGCCCTGCAATTATGTCCTTGAAAACCTACAAGGGGTGTCCTTTGCTCACGAACCCCGGAAAGCCATAATCCATAGCACGTTAATATTGGGTCCAGCGTCACGCTGGCTGCTTCCAATTTATCCAAAACTGTTTTCTCTTTGGCGTGACTCACATCAAAACCATCAATTCATGCACACAATCGTCCATTCTTTCCGGTTAAAAATGGGCAGAACGATTTGCACCGGATATCCCGGAATATCACCCCGAGCGATACTCAAGCCATCCCGAAGACGAAGCACCTGCTCAAGCGTCAAAGGTTGCGCCTTGCCGATAGTCGAAAAATCTACCAATGCGGTGGTGTCTTTTTTCATAATTCCCAATCAAGCCAAAGGGTCAAAATCACAAGTTATAAGTTAGATTCAAAAAGCCTCTGGAAGCTTTGAAAAAAATTTGGCTGATGAGGATTTTGTTGATGATCCGTTGTGGGGCTAATGTTTGCTTTTCTTTTTAGAAATTGCAGGAGGTTTCTTTGACCTTGCCATTTCTGGCGGTGGTCTTGCAAAGGAAGGGGCGGGTTCCGATGATCCAGTTTTTCTGGGTGTGCCGGACCGACCAGACATGAACAGTTCTGCCCGTGGCCTGTGAGGCTTTGAGAGCCACTGCTGTATTGATCAGATTGAATCTTGGAGGGAAACCTTTCCATCCGACGATCACACTGTTTCTTTTTACTTTAACCCATTTTACTTCAGGGATTTCTTCCAGATACTTGACACTTTGCTTTAATTCTTTTTCAAGCGATTTTGCAAGTGACGGGGTGGGCAAATTCAGCGAAAAAACCAAAAACAGAACAATAAAAAGGAAACGAATCATAAATTTAACCTGCAAAAAAGAGGTGGAAATAGCGTGAACAGAGTAAAAAGTTAGTTCAATTAATATCGGTATACCTAATATAGTCAACTATTTTTATAAAATTACAATATAAATTTTAAGGTAACGGAAACTTTTTTGGGCAGGCGGAAAAGAAGGATTGAAAAAGCGAAAATTAGGCTGGGGGTCGGTAACCCTTTGCCCCGGTAAAATCTGTATCTGTCACATCAGTATCGGCGAAATCCGCATCGGTCAGATTGGTTCCGATAAATTTTGCGTCCGCTAACTTGGCGCCGGCAAAGTTGACCTGGCTTGCATCTGCGTCGGAAAAATCCGCGTGTTCCAAATCAGCCCGGCGAAGGTTGGCTCCCGTGAGGTTTGCCCTGGAAAGGTTGGATTTTAAAAGCTTCGCTCCAGCCATGTCGGTTCCCTCCAGATTGGCTCCGGAGAGATTGGCTTCTTGTATATTAGCGCCGGCCAGAAAGGCCTTTTTCAGATCAGTTCCCTCCAGAATCGCTTCGGTAAGATCAGCGCGGCTTAAGTCGGCCTTTGCCAGTTTCGCGCCGGTCAAATCCGCGCCTGTGAGGTTGGCTCCGCTCAAATCCGCGCCCAAAAGTTCCGCATCGCGCATTTTGGCCTTTTTAAGGTTGGCTTTAGCGAGCTTGGCGCCATTCAACCGGGCGCCCTGGAGTTTGATTCTGCCAAGGTCCGCGCCGTTCAAAATGACGTTCACCAGATTGGCCTCGGTGAGATTGGCGATGTTGAGGTTGGCCTCCATGAGGTTGGAATTTTCAAGATGCGCTCTCCTCAGAATCGAGCCGTTGAGATTGGCGCGGGTGAGATCGGCCTGGAGAATTTTGGCTTCCGTGAGATCTGCGTTGGTGAGATCCGCCCTGGTTAAAATGGCATCCGTAAAATCGACGCCGACAAGTTTTGCGCCTTTGATTTTTGCCCGGTTTAAATTGGCTCGCACAAGTTTGGCTTCGAAAAATATACCCATACTGAGGCGGGAATCGGTGAAATCCACATCGCTCAGGTCGGCTCCGTTAAATTTACTGCGGCTTAGGTCCGATTCCACGATTTTTGCTCCCGTGAGTTTAGCCCTGGAAAATTCCGCATATTCAAAAGTAACTTTATTTAATTGGCACGCGGTCAGATTGGATCCAACAAACTTCGATTTGCGCAGGTTGGCCCGGTCCAGATTGGCATGACTCAAGTTTGCTCCGGAAAGCGTTGTTCCCTGAAGGTTGGCATCCTCCAATTGAGCCTTCGCAAGGTCCGCCTGGATCAGAGTGGCATCCGTGAGATTGGCGTCTGTCAGATTGGCTCCTTTCAAGACAGCATTATCCAGCGTCACTCCTGTAAGGTCGGTCCCGGAAAGATTAGTTCCGGTGAGATTTGTTTCTTCCATATTGGTTCGGTAAAAATTGAGGCCGGATAAATCCAGGCCCGACAGGTCGCAAGCTTTCAAGGGAAAGTTGTCCTGCTCGGCCTCCTCCTCGTCTTGATCTTCTTGATCTTCTTCAGCATCTTCTTCCTCTGTTGTGTCGGATTCCTCTGTTGTGTCGGATTCCTCTGACGAAAGTTCATTTTCCTCCGCCTTATCTTCAGCGGATTCGTCCGTCTCATCTACGACTTCTTCAATGACCTCGATTTCTTCCTCAAATTCCTCTTCGGCTTCTTCCGCCTCCAGAGCCGCGGCAATATCCGTTAATATAGATTCAACTTCCTCGCGCGTAAAGTCAGCCATTTTTTGATAATCCTGAAATTGGTTAAGAAAATCCCCGCTGTAAGCAGCGGGGTCATTGCAAAAACATAGGCTATTCTACAGCCTATGCCCAATTATGAGTTAATCGAATATAGGAAAATACCTTACGAATCCAATGAACGCAACCAAGAAGATATTTTCGCCGGGAAAATCCCTCCTCCGAAACGGACTCAACCTGCTAATGGCAGGCATAGCGGTTGCAAAATAGCGTGACCACCTGTCTCAGCCGGGAGTCAAGAATTTCATACACCTTGTCTAGAATGGGATCAGGGATTTCCCGGTAAAAAGCCTGGGCGATTCCTCCGGTGATGCAGGCGATGGTATCGCTGTCTCCGCCGATGGAGATGGCCTTGCGAATGGCGTCCTCGTAGTTTTCCGACTCCAGAAAAGCGGTGATCGCCTGCGGAACCGTCCCCTGGCAGGATGGGTCGAAGGTATAATGTTCCCTGATGGAAGCTAAAGGTTCATCCAGAGAATAGCTAAAGCTGTCTCGAATGGTGTCGCGAATAAAATCTTTGTTTTTACCGGTCCGGGCCAGAAACACCGAGCAGGCCGTGGCCTGGGCACCCTTGATTCCTTCCTCATGATTATGGGTGACTTCCGCGCTTTTCTTTGCCATATCCAGAACCTCTTCCAGAGACTCATAGGCAAAGCCAATGGGACTCACCCGCATGGCCGATCCGTTTCCCCAACTGTTGTAAGGTTTTGTGGAGGCGCTCGATGCCCAGCGGGAAAAACCCGGCCCATACCCTGCGTGCGGATAAAGGTTATAATATTCTTGATATTTTTTTGCCGAATCAACGCCATGAAGGATACTGTCCGCGAGCGCCACGGTAAGAACCGTGTCGTCCGTAAACGTGCTTTCGTTTTGGAATAAAGGGAAATCCGTCGTTTTAATATTATTATATTCGTATACCGAACCGATGATGTCGCCGGCAATGGCACCAATCATTGAAAACTCCGTGGAATAAAATACTGAAGAAAAACTCGTTGAAGGCGTTCAGGGAATGGATCGGGTCGAGGAAGAAAATGAGTTTTAAATTTGCTCTCATCATGCAGGCAAGCCAAATCAAAGTCAACCCAAACACATAGTAGGCGTTGGAGTTCGGATATTTCTCCTCCAGCGTCCAGAAGTCAAAATGGAATCTCAAAACAGGCCCGTTCTTATTTATGACGGCGATTGCAATTTTTGCAGACGCTGGGTCAACCGCTGGCGCCATGTAACCCAGGACCGGGTCGATTACCTTTCTTCCCAGGAAGCGGCCCGCCTGTTCCCCCATATTTCTGCTGAGAAATTTCAAGCTTCCGTACAACTGGTTCAACCGGATGGGTCTGTTTATGATGGCGCGGAGGCGGTGTTCCGAGCTTTGGCCTGCAATCCGCACCACGGTTGGCCTCTTTGGTTGTATCGGAAGGTTCCCGCAGTAGCCGTGGGTACGGAATTCCTGTATCGATTTGTCGCCAGCAACAGAATTGCCTTCAGCAAGTTAACGCAATGGCTCTGGGGAGATCATTTGGAGCTTTCGACCTGGTATTCAACCCGCAAGGTGTTTCTGGTTTTATTGGGCGGCATTTATTTTTTCGCTTTTATTTCCCTGTGGGTGCAAATCGAGGGTCTGGTTGGAAGCCAGGGGATCATGCCCATCAATGAGTTTCTGGACGGAGTGAAAAAAATTACCGGGGCGGAACGTTATTGGATTTTGCCCACCGTCTTCTGGTTGAACGCCAGTGACGCGTTATTGAATTTTTTGTGCCTGGCCGGAGCGGGTTTGTCCTTGTGCGTGATCGGAAGGATTTTTGTCGTCCCATCGTTAATTTTGCTTTGGTTGTTTTATCTGTCGCTGATGACCGCCGGTCAGGAGTTCATGGCCTTCCAATGGGACATTTTGCTTTTGGAAGTGGGATTCCTTGCCATCTTCCTCGCACCCTCTGGAGGGCGCATGAAGGCGGAATCCCCACCATCACCCATTGTGTTATTTCTTTACCGGTTTTTATTGTTTCGCGTCATATTTTCCTCGGGAATGGCAAAACTGGCGAGCGGAGACCAAACCTGGCGCGATGGAACCGCCTTGAACTTCCATTATGAGACCCAGCCGCTTCCGACCTGGGGAGGATGGTACGCGCATCAACTGCCTTCCTGGTTTCAGGAGTTCTCCGTCGGGTGCATGTTCGTGATCCAACTAGCGGTTCCATTTTTTATTTTTGCGCCCCGCCGGATTCGTCACACAGCCTGCGTGGTTTTGGCCGGTTTCCAACTGCTGATTATTATTACGGGAAATTATGCCTTTTTTAATTTTCTGACCATTGCCCTCTGTCTTTTGCTATTGGATGACACGTTTTGGAAAAAGTGGCTCCCGGAAAGAATGGTTTTCACACACTCTAATGAGAGTCGAAATGGGCCAGGGAATGGCAAAGCGAAAAAATGGGCCATCGGGATGCTTTCTGCAATGGTTCTTTTTATCAGCGTGACGCACCACTTGATTCCACTGGTTTTCAAAGGCATTGAGGCGCCTTCACTTTCCCGAACCGTCAACAACTGGATTCGGCCCTTGCACATTGTCAACACCTATGGACTTTTTGCGGTGATGACCACCAGGCGTCCTGAAATTATCATTGAGGGAAGCCGTGATGGCGAAACCTGGAAGGCTTACGAGTTCAAATGGAAGCCTGGCGGATTGAATCGCCCGCCGGAGTTTGTGGCTCCGCACCAGCCGCGGTTGGATTGGCAAATGTGGTTCGCCGCTTTGGGCGGGTATCGGCAAAATAGTTGGGTCTTGCAATTCATGGCGCGTTTGCTGGAAGGAGCCGAACCGGTTTTGAATCTGCTGGAGACGAATCCTTTTCCCGATAAACCGCCGGAGCGAATTCGGGCTGTGGTCTATGAATACAGGTTTACGGATTTTTCCGGTTGGCGGGCCGATGGGTCATGGTGGCACAGGGAACTGAAGGGATTGTACGCTCCGGCATTGCAATTGCCCAAAATATCATGAATTCTCAGGTAAAAGGAAGAAAGAGTCACTCGGTTTTTTTTATAACTCCTACAAATCCTACCAAAGCCATGACCATGCCCATTGCGCCATATACATAAACGCCGCCGGCGGTGTTCTCCAGCTGTTTCATAAAAAATCCCTGGTTCAAAATGAAAACCCAGTAGAACAAAAAACCGTAGGCCGCGATAAGTCCCATCTTGTGTTTTCCTACAATCAGACAGAAGGAAGTCAACAAAGCAAATATCATGACCTGGCCGAGCGGGACTGTAAAATCCATTTTTGATAAAAAGCCAAAGGACTGATCGATTGAGTTCATAACCTCCCCTGACGGGTCGGCTGTCCCCATAACTTTCTCTGACGGGTCGATTGTGTCCATAATCTCCTCTTATGATAATAAGGTCGATCCTGTTATCACTTTTATAAAATTTATCAATATTCCAATAATCAGCTATTCTCTTATTTTACAACAAATAAACGCCTTTTGCCTGACAAAATTGAGTGCTTTTGGGCGCAAAATATTTCGTCCAAACAATTTTTCATAAGGTCCGGTTTTTCAGTTTTTTCCAGTAGGCAAAGTAATTTCTTCTGATGGGTTTTTAGGCAGAAAGAGAAATCCACGGTCTATTTTTGAGCAGAAAACCCCTCTTCTTTAAATTATCTCCAGGCATTCCGGTAAAAATAAAGGTCTTAATTGACGTTTCCGTTTTGGCACGGAAATTGTAACCCCTTTCGGTTTTATTAAAAAATCGCTCACTAAATTTTAAAAAGAGGATTTGCAGTTGAACAAAATCGAACAGATAAAGTTAGAAAAAGATGGTCTGGATATCAAGAAAGATATTCGCCGGTTTTCCGAAGAGGGATGGGAATCAATTAGCGAAGATGATATTCAACGCTTGAAATGGTACGGGCTGTTTCTCAGGACTCCCACGCCGGGCCACTTTATGCTGAGGGTGCGGATTCCCAGCGGCCAGACATTTTCCTATCAGATAAAAGTTTTAGCCCAGATTGCGCAAGGGTTTGGCAACGGAGTCATCGATATCACCACCCGCCAGCAGATTCAAATTCGGCATTTGAAAATTGAAAATATTCCGGAAGTGTTCGAGTTGTTGGAAATGAACGGTCTGACTTCTACCCAGACGGGCTTGGATAATGTCCGCAACATCATGGGGTGTCCGGTGGCGGGCATTCATCCCGGGGAATTGTTGAATGCTTCGCCACAGGTATTGGCATTGACCCAACACATTCTTGATAACCGTGAATTTTCCAATCTGCCGAGAAAATTCAACGTTGCCATCACCGGCTGTCCAGACAATTGCCTGCACGCGGAAACGCAGGATTTGGCTCTGGTTCCTGCCAGCAAGGATGAAAAAGGCGAGGCTCTTTTGGGATTCAATGTCTTGGCTGGCGGCAAACTGGGATCGGGGGGATACCGGATTGCTTCTTCCTTGAATGTCTTTGTCACGCCTGAAGAAGCGCTGGAAGTTTGTTCGGCGGTGATTCTTTTATTTCGCGATCATGGCAACCGCGAGAACCGTTCGCAGAACCGGTTGGCATTTTTGCTCGACGAGTGGGGTGTTGACCGATTTCGCTCGGAATTGGAAAAACGACTGAAGCGTTCTTTGCCGTCTGCCGCTAATGAATTAAGGAATGTTGAAAGTTCGGAACACATCGGCATTTACCGGCAAAAACAACCTTTGATGAATTATGTCGGATTAAAAATTCCCGTGGGCCGCATCATGGGAAACAAACTGGAGCAATTGGCGGAACTGGCGGAGCGGTACGGCAATGGAGAAATCCGCATCTCCCCGGCGCAAACTTTGATACTCCCCAACGTCTCGGATAAAAACCTGGGTGACCTGTTGGAGGAGCCGCTTCTAAAGGAGTTGGTTTACCATCCCTCCAGCATCATGCGGGGATTGGTGAGTTGCGTGGGAAGCGATTATTGTCATCTGGCGGTCATTGAAACCAAGGCCCGGGCGCTTGAGGTCGCTTCCAAACTGGAGGAAACGTTGAGCGAAACCGCGCCGATCACCATGCATTGGTCCGGTTGCCCGGCAGGGTGCGGCAACCACCTGGTCGCCGACATCGGTTTGCTTGGAAAGAGAATTAAACGGGGGGACGAAGTTGTGGACGCGGTGGATATTTTTGTAGGTGGCCGGGCCGGACCCGATCCAAAGCTCGCTGTCAAGATCATGGAAAACGTGCCGTGCGATATTTTGCCCGCGGTTTTGGAACAGGTCATTCCCTACCACACGCGCCAAAAGATGCACCGTAAAAAAGGCCAGAAGAAGCGAAAAAAAGTTGAAACAATTTCCAAGGAAAATATTCAACCGGAAGCGCTCGTTTCTCCAGAAGTTTAATGCCCGCTACGCCCCGCTACGCGGGAGGAAAAGTTTAAGGCTCCGCTCGCTATGCTCACGAGCCCTTAAAAAACTCAGCACTGCGTAAGATTTTGTCAGCCACAAACTCATAGAACGTTAATACTGGGGCCAGCCCCCAGGCTGGTTGGGTCCAGCGTCACGCTGGCGCGGGAGCGAGCATAGGCAGGGAAGTCTGTGCTTCTGCATTTTCATTTTCCCTTAATAACAAAAACAGTTCATAGAAGAAGGAGGTCGATTCTATGTTTGTAGAAGAGATAAATAAAGTCACCCATATGGCGGAGAAAAAAATTCAGTACATGCTGAAGTCTCCCCTGGGTTATCTATTGTTATCCGCCTTGGCGGGAATCTACCTGGGATTCGGCATCGTCCTGATTTTTTCTGTTGGCGGTCCCATTGCCGCCGGAGGAGGAGGCGCTTACCTGAAATTAATTATGGGCGCGTGTTTTGGAGTCGCCTTGAGTCTGGTGATATTTGCCGGGTCTGAATTGTTCACCGGCAACAACATGGTGTTTGCCGTGGGCCGACTGCGAAAAAAAGTGGGCGTTCGCTCGATCGTTATTTTATTCACCTTGTGTTTTATCGGAAACTTTTTGGGATCGGTGTTTCTTGGCTGGTTGGCTGTGAATGCCGGTAGTTTGACGCCTGAAGCCCAGGCATTGATCCTGAAAGTATCTGCCATGAAAATGAATCTGGGGGCGATGGAAGCGTTTTTGCGTGGAATTCTCTGTAACTGGCTGGTGTGTCTCGCGGTTTGGGTTGCCCTCAGGACCCAGAGCGATACGGCAAAGTTGATCATGATTTTCTGGTGCCTGTTCGCTTTTATCGCCAGCGGATTTGAGCACAGCATTGCCAATCAAAGTTTGCTGAGCATGGCGATGTTTCTTCCGCACGGACCGGAAATTTCGTTTGCGGGATTTCTCCACAATCAGTTGTTTGTGACCGCCGGAAACATGGTTGGCGGCGGAGTCATGGTGGGCATGATTTACTGGCTGGCGGCGGCGGATTTTTCAAATGAAGACGCAACCGTCGACGGTCTCCATTCAGTTGAAAGCGAAAAGTAGTTTCCTTCCAGAACCTTCCGCATCTTCGCAACATTGGGGTATAATTCCCATCAGTGGGTTTTATTCCCCATGGCTACTAGTCGCCCCGCAACGCGGGGAAGAGAAGCTGGGCTGACGCTCGCTTTACCCCTACGGGGCAGAAGGCAAAGGTCTCCTGCTTGAGGCGGCGTCGTTCATTCAGGGAAGAAAGGAAGGGGTCCGATGGCTCAACTGGAAGACGAACTGGGAGATATCCTGGAAAAGGCGCGGGACGGTAAATCATGGTCGCAAAAAGATTTGGCTCAATCCGTCGATATTGCATTGGAAGATATTCGCCGGATGGAGAATTATGATCTGATCCCAGATGAGGCTGTTCTTCAAAAACTAGCCTCCGCCCTGGATTTACACGGTCCTTCTCTTTCGGCCATAGCGAACGAAGCGTGGGCTCCTGAAGAAATCACGCCGGACCCCGGACCCTTTGATCTGGTTTGCCTCAACGTGTTCATGGGATCTTATCCGGTGAAATGTTATCTCCTGATTTGCCGGGAAACCAGGGAGACGGCCATCATCGACACCGGGGCCAACCCGGAGGCGATACTCCGCAAAGCTGTGGAATTGAACGTCCGCCCCTCGAAAATTCTGCTCACGCATTCGCATCCCGACCACGCGGGTGGACTCAGTACCCTGGACCGGGAATACCACTGCCCGACATGGATTGATCCCAAAGAGCCCCGGCCTTCGGGCAGTCATGACCTTCGGCATATTGCGGATGGCGAAGTGATCGAGTTGGGAAATCTGCGGATTCAGGTGATAGCCACTCCCGGTCATACTCCGGGCGGGATATCATACTGGGTCGGTGAATCCATTATATCGGGAGACGCCATTTTCGCCGGATCCATGGGCCGCGCCAACGCTTCCTGGCCGGGACTCTATCATTCCATCACCGACCGTCTGCTCACCTTTCCTGGCCATTACCGGCTGTTTCCTGGTCACGGCCCGGCCACCACCGTAGGTGAAGAAAAACAGCACAATCCTTTCTTTTTTGCCCCCGCAACGCGGGGAGGAAGAGTTTAGGGCTACGCTCGCTATGCTCGCCAGCCCCGGTGAACCTTAAGTTAGCAGAAAAATTGTCGCCATTCAGGTTCAAAGGGTTGCGCATGAACGTGAGGGGCTTATATTCCCGATATGGATCCGGAAAAAGTCAATTATCACTATTGCGATGATCTTCCCACCACTCCCCTGTCTGCCAACACCAGGGTTTTAGTGACCGGCGCTAACGGCTATGTGGGTCACCGGTTGATACCTGAACTGGTTTCCCGAGGTTATTTTGTTCGGTCCATGTTTCGCCGGACGACCATGCCCGCACTCCTGGTTCACGACAGAATTGAAGTGATTTATGCCGATTGCCACAATAAGGATGAGTTGCGGCCTGCGTTGAAAGGCATTGAATATGCCTATTACCTGATCCACAGCATGCGTTCAAAAAATCACGAATTCGCGGAAATGGATAAGTTGGCGGCGCAAAACTTTATTGACGTGGCTGAGGAGTGCAAAGTCAAAAGGATTATCTATATCGGCGGATTGGGAGATATGAATGAACAACTGTCGGAGCATTTGAAAAGCCGGATGGAGGTCGGAAGCATTCTTTCCAGCGGAACCATCCCGGTGATCCGTCTCCGGGCGGCCATGATCCTGGGAACGGGAAGCGCTTCCTACGAATTGGTGAAATCCCTGGTAACGCATAACCGTTGGATTCCGTTCCTTCCCGAATTCGATTCAAAATCCCAGCCGATTGCCATCCGGGATGTCATCAAATATCTGGTCGGCGTACTTGAAACGCCAAACCTGACCAGCCGAGTGTTTCAGATAGGCGGCAAGGATATCTTTACCTATAAAGAACTCGTCAGGCTTTTTGCTAAAATTATGAAAAAAAACATTCGCCTGTTTGAAGTTTCCTGGGTTCCCCTGCCAACCAAAATGATGTGCCGACTGTATGCTTATTGGCTACATCTCTTCAATTCCGTTCCGGTTAACATTACCTCCATGTTGCTCAGTAGCTTGAAGAGCGATGTGGTTTGCACGGAAAATGATATTCAAAAGATTTTGCCGTTTGAAACATTGGATTGTAATACGGCAGTGGAATGGGCGCTTAAAAAGGAAGAGCAGTCGCGCGTATTTTCTCATTGGAGCGATGTCCCCCCGGAACGAATGACGGACCTTCTGCCGCTTAGCCAGTATGAGTCTTCTGATTTATTGATGGATGAGCATTCTATAGAAATTCCCGCGAGTCCGGAGGTGATTTTCCCCATTATTTGCCGGCTCGGCGGCCAGCATGGCTGGGTCCATGGCAATTTATTGTGGCAGATTCGCGGTGCGGTGGACAGGATGTTAGGGGGGCCGGGTCTGAACCGTGGGAGAAGGGATGAAAATCAACTGCGCGAAGGCGACTCCATAGATTTCTGGCGGGTGGAAAAATTGGAAATGAACAAGCAATTGCTCCTGCGGGCGGAGATGTTATCCCCCGGCCTGTCCTGGCTTCAGATTATACTGGAACCGCAGGGTTCTGATAGAACCAGACTGATTCTCAAGGCGCATTTTATTCCCCAACCTTTTTGGGGACAGTTGTACTGGAATATTATGGCGAAATTTCACAAATATATTTTTACCGGGATGCTGTCCTCTTTCCAGAACG
>JADFGI010000423.1 GCA_022567815.1 Nitrospinota bacterium | reverse complement strand
CATATGCATACAGAGTCCCTGCAAGGATTGAAGGTGGCTATTGTGGGAGATATCATGCACAGCCGGGTGGTTCGATCCAATATATTCGCCATGAAAACTATGAAGATGGAAATTACCTTGGTCGGACCCCCGACGATGATGCCGGTCGAAATTTCCCGTCTGGGGGTGACGGTCGAATATGATCTCGAAAGCGCCATTCGTGACGTGGACGTAATCATGGTTCTCAGAATTCAATTGGAACGGCAGAATCAATACAACCTCGCCAGTCTGCGGGAATATTCCAACCTGTTCTGCCTGACAACCGAAAAACTGAAAAATGCCAGGGACAACGTATTGATCATTCATCCGGGACCCGTCAACCGGGGAATCGAAATTGCGTTGGATGTCATGGAAGGTCCGCGTTCCTTGATACTGAATCAGGTCACCAACGGGGTCGCCGTGAGAATGGCGCTCCTGTATCTCTTGTTGGGAGGTGGTCATGAAGACCTTAATTAAGGGGGGACGGCTCATCGACCCTGCCAATAATCGCGATGGGCTTTATGATCTCGTCATCGAAAAAAGAAAAGTCCAGGCGGTTGCGAAACCGGGAGAATTATCCGCAAAGAGTAATGAAGGCGCCAAAATAATTGACGCAAGGGGTCTGATCGTTGCTCCCGGCTTTATAGACATGCATGTGCATTTCCGCGAGCCCGGCTTTGAATACAAGGAAACCATCGAGACGGGGTGTCAATCCGCCGCCGCAGGTGGGTTCACATCGGTTGCGACCATGCCCAATACCAATCCGGTCAATGATACCCGCTCGGTTACGGAGTTTATTCTCAGAAAAGCCGAAGAAAAAGGCATCGTCAATGTCTACCCCATCGGAGCAATCACTCAGGGATTAAGAGGGGAAAAGCTTTCTGAGATGGGCGATCTGAAAGATGCCGGCGTGGTGGCTTATTCTGACGATGGCCGTCCGGTGATGAACAACGAGCTGATGCGGCGAGCGTTTGAATACAGTAAAATGTTTGGACTGCCCTGCATCCAGCACAGCGAGATGTTGGATCTTACCGAAGACGGCTGTATGAACGAGGGATTGGTTTCCACGGAATTAGGCTTGAAGGGCATGCCGACCGAAGCGGAAGACATCATGGTGTACCGGGATATTTGCCTTTTGCCAAAAACCGGCGGCAGACTGCATGTGGCTCATATCAGTAGCGGCAACTCGGTGGAGTTGGTTCGGCAGGCCAAGGCCAAAGGATTGCCAGTAACGTGCGAAGTCGCGCCGCATCACTTTGCCCTGACGGATGAAGCAGTCAAGGATTACGACCCCAATGCAAAGATGAGTCCTCCCTTGCGAAACAAGTCAGATATTGAGGCCATCAGGGAAGGTCTTAAAGACGATACCATTGACATCATCGCCACCGACCATGCGCCTCATGATCTCGTCGATAAGCAGGTGGAATTCGACCGGGCGTGTTTTGGCATTGTAGGCTTGGAAACCGCCCTCCCCCTGACCCTTCGGCTTGTGAATGAAAATGTTTTTTCCATGTCCAAGATGATTGAAAAATTCACCTCGCGACCGGCTGAGATTTTTAACCTGGATCGCGGAGCCCTTGGCGTTGGTAAAATTGCCGACATTGTTATTTTTGATCCTGATGCGGAATACGTGATTGACGTGCAACAATTCAAATCCAGGAGCAAAAATTCTCCGTTCGATGGATGGCGGGTCAAGGGAAAAGTAATTCGGACCATAGTAGCGGGAAAAACCGTGTTTTCCGCCTCCTCTAATTAATTAGTTTGGATCCAAGGCTGAATAATGAAAGCAATCCTGGCATTGGCAGATGGAAAAATATTTGCAGGCGAAGCCTTTGGCGCAAGCGGCGAAGTCGAAGGGGAAGTCGTTTTCAACACCAGCATGTACGGTTATCAGGAAATTCTCACCGATCCTTCCTATTGCGGGCAAATGGTTGTCATGACCTATCCCCTCATAGGAAATTATGGCGTCAATCCAGAAGACTTTGAGTCCGAACGGCCTTCCCTAAAAGGATTCATCATTAAAGAATTGAGCGGGATTCCCAGTAACTGGCGGTCCCAGGGGTCACTGGATCAGTTTCTCAAGGATTACGGCGTGGTGGGCATTCAGGGAATCGACACCAGGGCGCTGACCCGCCACATTCGCGATGCCGGTGCGCAACAGGCGGTGCTTTCCACGGTGGAATCAGATTCCAGGATTTTGGTGGAACGGGCGAAAAATTCCATTGGGCTCGTTGGCAGGGATCTGGTCAAGGAAGTGACCTGCAAGGAACCCTACTTCTGGGAAGATGACGGCCCCTGCCTGGGAGAAAAACCCATTGAGAAGGTTGCGGGGGATAAAACATTTTCCGTTGTGGCTTATGATTTTGGGATCAAACGAAACATTTTAAGAAGGTTGACCCATGCCGGTTGCCGAGTCAAAGTGGTCCCCGCATCGACATCGGCGGAAGAGGCGCTGGCCTTCCAACCGGACGGGGTGTTTTTATCCAACGGCCCCGGAGACCCTGAGGGAGTTCCCTATGCGATTGAAAATGTTAAACGCCTCATCGGGCACGTTCCGCTGTTCGGGATTTGTCTGGGCC
>JADFGI010000422.1 GCA_022567815.1 Nitrospinota bacterium | reverse complement strand
GATTTATAGCTTTTCAGGGCTCGTGAACGAAGTGAACGTCAGCCCTCCTGGCCAGCGTGACGCTGGACCCAATATTGCCGTGCGATGGATTTATAGCTTTTCAGGGCTCGTGAACGAAGTGAGCGTCAGCCCTCCTGCGTAGCAGGCTTTTCCTCCCCGTGTAACGGGGCCCGCGTGCGGGGCCTGATGGTCAGGGTCCCCATTTTATCGAAGAAATGTTTTGACTGAAAATCGGGGCGGCATGATAGAAAAATTCAAATGCGCCCGATTGTTTGCGGGCTTCTATTTTCAGCCATTGGTCCCTGGAGAAATCTTCAAGGTCCAATATCCAGACTTGCCGGTCGTCCATTTTTCTAATGATGAGATACCCGCGGTCTTTTCCGTAGAAAAAATTTCCAAAGAGAGTCACGGTCGTTCCCGGAGGACCCGCCAGGGTCACCGTATATATTCCGGTACGCTCGTAACAGGGATAGATGCGCCGCATATCGGGGACATTTTTTCCGGAGGCGATATTCATCAATTCATCGCAACTGCTGTCTCCAATGGAGACGTCGGAATCCAGTTTAATTTTATCCAGAACCAATTGTCCTTCGTTCGCAAAAATGGTCTTCGAAAAAAATAGACAAACGATCAACAAAACCCAAAATATTTTTTTACTCATGATGGCCTCCTGAATAGACAGGGCAGTGTTTCTCTGCTTAGTGATATGTCATTAATACACCCATTCTATCTAAAAATTGGCGAGAATGCCTGAATTTTCGGAAGATTCGAGAACAATGATTTCCCTGGCCGGATGGCGTCAGAGGGGAAATCATAATTGGATTGTTAAAGCTAATTTAGGGGGTGATTAAGGCAATCGTTTATCTGGAAGTTTTCCACCAGCAGGGTTGGTAACAGGGGAATTATTGTCGATTCCTGCATGAGATTCCTCGGAAGAAATCAGCATGGATGAGGATGAGGAAAGTGAAGAGATAAACCGTGCCTGCTTAATTTGAATGCTGGTATATACGGTTTCTTCCTTTGCGGATGTTCGTACCGACTGAATGTATTCAGCGTGGACTCCGCTTATCCTGAATCTGCAGACAGATGGACCTGGCCTCCCTCTTGAATTCGTCTGCACCGGATAATTTTTCAATCTACCATCATGGATAGAGAAGCGGGTTTTGGGGAATCAATGGGTTGAAAAGGAGACAGGGTTCCGGTGGTTGGTTTCTCTTCAGGATCAGTCGAGCTATGCTTTAAACAAAAATTTTGCTCCTGCCTTGAACTTGCCGTCGAAAGAAAACCACTCAGGGACTCACAACGCACCTCCTGTCTTGGCCGCCAACGGCCCTGCAAGTTCAATCTGTGAAGAAACCGTGACATGAGCTTAACAATACCTTGATATCTCTTTGAGACTCTGATGACTCCAGAAAAACCACAAAATCAGAGGGAGAAAATCCAGTCACTTTCTAAAAGAGAGGTCAACATGGATACCACTAATTTACCCAAAGAGATTGCCCGGATAAAATTCAGGGCTCGGTATATAGAGTTTCTGCACTGGAAAAAATTAGGCCTGCGGTTGTTATGGAGAGCGATTCTCTTGAATTGCCGGATAGGGAGCAGAAAAATAAAATGTCTGACTGGCAGGAAATAAGCGGCCAGCCTGAGGGCTGGCCAGCGTGACGCTGGACCCAATATTGACGTGCAATGGATTTACAGCTGACACCTTTCTTGTATGTTTTCAGGGCCTCGCGTAGCGTCAGGCCCAAGCCTCCTCCCCGTGTAACGGGGCCCGCGTGGCGGGGGCCCGATCATTTTTTTTATGATCGGTGCCCCTCATGCATGGCTCGAAATTTTTTATAAAATGCTAAAATGGGCCTAAATAAGGACCGCGTAGCAACATTTCCGTCCGGCATTTTTGTACGGATAAAAGCAAGTCTTCATCCTTGGGCATCCCAATCCTGAATGTCAAACGCGCATCCCGTCATAGCGAGAAGAAAGAAAAAGACTCTTAGTTTCTTCATTTTTCCTGCCACCCGATTCAACTTCCCTGTGTAAAAGATTACCACGTCTTTTCCTTTCATTCTGCAGAAACAAAAAACATGGCCATTCCCCACAACGAAACAAATAATCCCAATACACTATAGAGAAGTGATTTTCGGACCAATTGCCGGGTCATTTCCCTTTCCCGCGAATCGGCTCTGGCGGGATGCGTCGTTTCAGGCAGGCTTCTTGCCATATAGTCCCTGCGCTCCATCGCGCTACAGCGATTCAAAACGATCAACCCGAAGAAAAATAGAAAGAGGCCCATGATCTGGCTGAAGTTAAAGGAAAACATTTCTTTTCCGTCTCTTAAATGATAGGTGCGACCCGCGTCACGCTGGCTCCTCCGCGGAGGGCGAGTTTGCTCACGCCGCCAGCATGACGCTGGACCCAGTGTTAACGTGCGATGGGTTTTGAAGAATTAATGGTTTCTCTAAAATCCACAGGTTCTTCAGGGCTCGTGAACGAAGTGAACGTCAGCCCTCCTGCGTAGCAGGCTTTACCTCCCCGCGTAGCGGGGCGCGTGTTGTCGGGCGGATAATAAAACCCACTTGTGGGAATGAGCTTCGTATTTAAC